>WUAJ01000006.1 GCA_009827215.1 Phycisphaeraceae bacterium | reverse complement strand
CAATGGCGACGGTGGAGTACTCCACGGTTGGGGTCCGGATGCCGGCGAGATTAATGTCGACGACTTCGATGACATCGAAGATTTCGATGGACTGACCTTCTCGTTTGTCGGGACCGCAGGTTTCGCGGATGGTGATCTTCCAGGACCGATTAATGCGTACGGCGAGATCATCCCAGAAATCGACCACTACGGTGCTGAAGAAGGCGCAACCAGCAACGGCGTCTTTGTTGGGACTCCGATGTACGGCTGGTCACAGCAGGTCGTCGTCCAGAAAGTTGATCCGTTTGATTCTTCCATCGTCCGCGCCGATAACTTTACCGAAGCTGCGAACGGCGATTTCCCTGGACGAGAGGTAGATGATTATCCACTCCGTGTGACGGTCCGCGTGTTTTACCAAGCGGTCAACGCGATCGAGCCGGACCTCGTGACTGAGGTCATGTGGGTGGTGCCTTGATGCTCGGCAGCAAAGGACAGAACACTATGACGACTCGAGCACGCTTAACCCAGGTACTCACATCCCACCGCCGTGGGATCGCATCAATCCTCGCGATGATGTTCCTTGTGTTGTTTGGATCATTGATCGCCGCGATGGCGGTTTCTTCGACAGGCAATATCCGCACAGCGAATATGCACCTGCATGTGATGCGTGCGATGAGTGCCGCGGAGACTGGGCTCGCGGTCGCGGAACATCGCTTGCACGAAGCTTCTTCTCGATTTGTCGTCGCTGAGAGTCAGATTGATGCGAACCTCTCGTGGGCGTTATGGACAGGGAACGGCTCGGACATCGGAACATATCAAGTTTCTGAGCCTCGCATGGGATACACCGAAGCCGCGACTCCAGCAGGAATCGCTGAAGCATTGATCAATATTCACAGCGCTGACACCAACTTCATCACAGGTCTGGGGTACCTTGAAGCGCCAGAGATCCAATCCGCACCGAGCGGTGTGGACTCCACGGTGTACGCATCATCGAACTGGGTCAATACTCAAGCAGTTATGCTGAACGAGTGGGACATCAATACGATGACGAATCCGCCTCCGGCGTATCAGATCCGCTACGCGCCACTCGCGGGTGGTCAGTACATACGAGTGATCTCCGAAGGCATCGTCTACGACATGCAGCGGAACAATCAGCCGATCCGCCGGACGATTATGCGGGACTACAGGATCGCGAAGAGTGTGGATCAAGCGATCCTCGCGCATTCGAAGATCCTGATCGGAAAGAATGTCAGTATCGAGGGTGATCTCGGGACACGCTATGACGAGGTCGACTTCAACCATGGCGATCCGATCGTCATGCGCTCGGACTTCTATGGTTTAGACGCAAACCTCGACGCGAAACTCGAAGATTTTTGGGCCGCACTCTCCGCTTCAGATGTCGATCGTGACAATCGTCTCCGCATCGGTCACCCAACTGAAGGAGCAGGGATCCCATCCGATGTTGATCAGGACGGCGACTCGGTTCCCGATGGCGCATTCAACGATGCGACAGGAGATGGATACCTCGATGAGTTCGATATCTTCATCCGACACTACGACACAAACGGCGATAATCGCGTTACGCTTTCCGCAGCGCTGATCGCAGGCACACCAGCCGAGACTGCTGGCGCTGCGCCTGAGTTCGATGGTGTAGATGAAGATTTGGCACTGCTCATGGATTCAAGTACACCCGATCGCAATAAGAACGGCGTGTTTGGATTCGTTGATGCGAACAACAACGGTCAGTACGAACCAGCAGATGAAAATCCTCTGGATTACGACGCGATCCATAGTGTGTATTCCGATCTCGAACTCGGATGGCGCGATGGGTACATCGATCTCATGGATCGATACGCGAAGGTCAACGGCGGACTCGTATTTCGCACTGACCTCTCAAGTTGGGAAACTGAACAAGGACCGATCGAGGAACGCTTGCACGGACCAATTGTTCCTGGTGAGGGTGATCCGCCGATGGTATTCGGCGCAGACGATCTGATGCTCCCAGACATCGACGAAACCAGCTTCGTTGAGACCGAAACTGCACTGATGGCGGCCGCGGACGGTGATCCGTTCTGGCAGCAAGTTGCTGATCAACTCGGAACCACAGTTGCGGCGTTGGACACATGGACACTCGCAGACAACTCATCCAACCTCGATAACCCGCAGTTTAACGCCGTCTGGGAAGATACGGACTACGACGGATTACCAGACAATCACGCCGAAGCGTACTCAGAAAAAGCACCGTTTAACTCGCCGAGCTATTCGGATATCTACTGGCGCCCAGTCTTTACCAATATGACATTCCGGAATGTGCAGATCCCGATGGGGCTCAATGGCCTCTTTGACAACTGCACATTCGTTGGCGCGACCTACATCCGAACGCACGATGACAACACCCATCCGCTCTGGCAAGAGTACGGATTGAATGTCTTCGACACTGACGGCGATGTGATCCCGAAGTACAGCAGAACTGTCTACGGCGATGAAGCGGGAGAAGATGCGTCCAACGCACCGCCGATGCTCCCTTCGACCGCGATCCCACCAAACGAGTACATCCTCATGATCGATGTTGGCTCACCGATTGATAAGGGCGATGTCCCGGATTCAGAGATCGGAACCTACGGCTCGGCGTACAACACACTCCCAGAACCACTCGTGATCAACGGTCTGCGTGTTACGGATACCAAGAAATACTCCAATAACATCCGATTCCATGACACGCTCTTTGTCGGATCGGTTGTGTCAGATACTCCGATCAACTACACGCAGCTGCGGAACAAGGTCCAGTTTACTGGCGCCACGAAGTTCTCGACGATTCATCCTGACGAGCCTGAGAATCCTTACCTGAATCCTGATTCTGGCGATATGGAGGACATCGAGACCAGCTCGATGATGCTGCCGAACTACTCAGTTGATCTTGGTTCGTTTAACTCACCACCTGAGCAGGATGTCCAGCTCCAGGGCGCGATCATCGCTGGTGTGCTCGATGCACGCGGGAATACGGACATCCATGGAGCGCTGCTGCTCACATTTGATCCGGAATACGGCGTCGCGCCGCTGGTCGATATCACTGGTGCACCGATCGGGAACCCAGCAGGATTTAACACATCGCTTGGCTACTTTGGTGACGGCGACGGAGACTTTGAATCGATTGATCCCGCTGATCTCCCAATCGTCGGAGGCAATCCGATCATCGGATACGACACGAATGGTGATGGTCTCGCAGATGTCTCGTACGACCAGGCGCAACCTCCTGGATCGATTCCTGTTCCGTTCAATGGATTCGGGAAGATCCGAGTGCGCCACAACCCCGATATGCGTCTTCCGTCTGGACTGATGCTGCCGTTGTCGATGCCACCTGTCGCCGGTACTTATCAAGAAGGAGGGATCCACTGATGATCCGTTCCACTCGTAAACCTAGCAAATCTACTTGTCGCGGATTCAGTCTCATCGAAGTCCTGATCGCGTTGACGATCACCTCGACGCTTTTGACCGCAACGATGGCCGCGCTTGACGCGTCCTTCAAGGGATACAAAGTCACCACTGAGGGAGCGTCCACCAATGTCGTGGCGCGCATCGTGATGCAGCGTCTCACCTCAATGGTTCGCACTGGAGAGAACTTTGGTCCGTATCCAGTAAACCCTATCACCACTCCAACAATCGAATCCACATGGATGGAGTTTGTCTCGTTCCGCGATCCAGTTACAGGTGAACGGCGCGTCACTCGTCTTGAACGCCGTGACGGTGACGCAGAAACCGGTCCGTACGAGCTCTGGTATGTTGTCACCACATTCGTGAACGACACCTATCAGTCAGAATCCGCCGCGCCACTGATGGTGGGTCTTAACAAAGTGCAGTTTGACATGGAATACGATGTCGGTCCCCAACTCAAGCGTGTGACAATTGATCTCATCATCCAGCCGGATGATGTTCAGGACGCCGCGATTGGTGCGAATCTCGAAGCGCCGACGATCAGATTGGTCGCGAGCGCATCGCCTCGTCAGTTCGACGAATGATCAGCTTGCGTATCCATTTGGGTGCGCTTTAATCCAATCGAATGCGTCTTTGACGACCTCGTCGATGTCGGTGATCTTCGCATCCCATCCGAGTTTGGCTTTGATCTTCGTCGGATCGTTGTACAACGCGATCGCGTCACCCGCACGCCTTGGAGCGTCATGGATCGTGAAATCCACACCTGAGACACGCTTGACTGCATCAAGGATCTCTCGCACGGAGTAGCCTTTCCCGATCCCCACATTGAACGCTTCGACCTCCCCTTGCTTTGTGGAGTTCATCGCGAGTACATGCGCCGAGACCAAGTCCTCGACATGGACATAATCGCGGATGTTGGTGCCGTCAGGGGTGGGATAATCGGTGCCGAAGATAGACATGGATTCACGCTTTCCGAGCGCCGCGTTGATCGCGACCGGGATCAGATGTGTCTCGGGTTCGTGATCCTCACCAAGCATGCCTGTTCGATCCGATCCAGCAACATTGAAGTAGCGGAGCATGGTCAGCGCGATGGGGTTGTTCTTCATCGCACGGCTATTCGCGTAGTCCTTCAGGATGTGCTCCATGTGCAGCTTGGTGTAACCGTAAGGAGAAGTCGGATTCTGTGGACAGTGCTCAGGGACTGGGATCATGTCATCTGGAGGATCGCCGTAGGTCGCGCAAGAGGAGGAGAAGATGAAACGCTCGATCCCCTTGCCCCCTCGTGATTGGTCGCATGCTTGGAGCAGCCCGATCGCTTGTGCGATGTTGTTCTGGTAATACCAGAGTGGGTCCTCGACCGATTCTCCCACATACGCGAGCGCTCCAAAGTGCATGACCGTATCAAGCTCATGCTCATCGAGAACTTGGAGTACTTGCGATTGGTCTCCAAGATCAGCGTGGACAAACTCGAAGCTTTCGGGGTGTGCCCCCTTTAGTATCTCCATCGGCTCGCGATGTCCGCGATGGAGATTGTCGAGCGCGACGATGTGGTAACCATCTCTTAGCAGCCGTTGACACGCGTGGGATCCGATGTACCCAGCTCCACCTGTGACCAGAATCCTCATAATTGCCTCCAGAGCAGTGCATCAGCCGATGAGTGCTGATGATATTCCCACATTCAACTTTGGGTGGGGAGCATCCGGATTCATATTCGGAGATGAAATCTGAGCGACAGGATCCGGTACAATGATCGCTGAGCACGACGCTCGGTCCAGGGTCTATGTGGAGCCTTCATTCATGGCGGAATCTTTCGGTTCAGATTTCAAACGCTTCTTCGGCAAAGGTTTGGCGATTCTCCTCCCAACCGCGGTCACCCTCTGGTTGCTCTGGCAAGCGTTCGGATTCATCTTCAACAATGTCGCTCGGCCCATCAACAGCGCCACGCGTGTCGTCGTGATCTGGGGGGTTCCTCAGGTATTTGACGAGGAAGCACTACCTGAGTGGTTCCGCGTTACTCCAGAGGAGCTGGTCCAAGCGAGAGCAAACAGAGACATCCCCGATTCGACCACAAATGCGGCGCTTCGCCGACAACTCCGCACAGAATACCTCGCTGATTTCTGGGAGAGCCACTGGTATCTCAACCTCACAGGTTTCCTGATCGCGATCATGCTCATCTATCTCTCAGGTGTACTGCTCGGAAATATTGTCGGAAAGACGATCTACAACCGACTCGAAAGACTGATCACACAGATCCCGGGATTCAAGCAGATCTATCCGCATGTCAAGCAAGTCGTCGACATGATCCTCGGCGAAAAGAAGATGGCTTTCTCTAAAGTCGTCCTTGTTGAGTACCCAAGAGAGGGCATCTGGACAGTCGGATTCTTGACCGGAAACTCCATCCGTCAGATTGATGACTCCGCAGGAGGTCAGGTGGTCTCGGTCTTTATCCCGACTTCTCCCACGCCGTTTACTGGATTCACAATCAATGTACGCCAGGAGCATGCAATCGAGATGAACATGAGTGTTGAGGAAGCGCTCCGATTCGTCATCACTGCAGGCGTGCTCGCTCCGGGCCAGAACAGCGATGAGATCGATCCGGGTGATGTGCCCCTGACGCCGATCGTCATTAAGGGCATCCCGACCGATCCGATGGCTACTGATACACAGAACAAGACTGATACCAATGGCGATAAAGACGATTGATCTCCGTTCTGATACGGTCACCCAACCAACCCTCGCAATGCGCGAAGCGATGGCATCCGCTGAAGTCGGCGATGATGTCATGCGGACGGATCCAACTGTCATCGCGCTCGAAGAAAAAGCCGCGGATCTGTTTGGCAAGCAAGCGGGACTTTTCACGCCCTCGGGAACGATGGCCAATCTACTCGCAATCCTCGCGCAAACCAAACCCGGCGATGAGATCCTCACGCACCGCGAGAGTCATGTGTATTACTACGAAGCCGGAGGTTATGCCGCTCTCGCTGGATGCAGCGTTCGGTTTGTCGATGATCAGCCTGATGTCAAGAGAGGTATATTCACCGCTGCAGCACTACGCAGTGCGATCCGGCCGAGCGATATCCACTTCCCGAATCCGAGCTTGTGCACGATCGAAAACACACACAACAGGGGTGGGGGGGTGACTTGGACAATGGACCAACTCCAAGCTGTTCGTGAAGTTGCTGACGATCACGACCTGCGGGTGCATTGTGATGGAGCTCGCATTTGGAACGCTTCTATCGCATGCGGCATCAGTCTGAAAGACCTCGCGTCCACAAGTGATACCCTCTCCGCGTGTCTGAGCAAAGGACTCGGATGCCCAGTGGGATCCGTGCTTGTAGGTGATCGCGAAACCATCGAACATGCCAGACACAAACGCAAGATGCTTGGAGGTGGGATGCGACAAGCCGGCGTGCTCGCCGCCGCGGGGTTGTACGCGATCGAGAATCATTTCGAGCGACTCCAGGAAGATCACGATCGTGCGAAGCGACTCGCGCATCAGCTTGCTGATCTGAAGATCTTTGACTTTGATCCAGAATCGGTTGAGACAAACCTTGTATATGCGAAACTCTCACAATCTGCGATGGAATCGTTTGGTGATGCGTTTGCGCTAGAGACTCAACTCAAAGACATCGGCATACTCTGCTACGCAGAGAGTGCCTGGACGCTGCGTTTTGTGACGCACCTCGATCTGGATTGTGTAGTACTCGATGAGGTCGCTCCACGCATCAACACACTCTGTGAATAGACAAAGGACCCAGCGTTCGCCGGGTCCTTCGTGCTCGTAGTCACACCGCGAATCCGCGGCGGGATGAGAAGGGGTTCGATTAGCTGTCTGATGGGAGGATCACTGTGTCGATCACATGGATCACGCCGTTGGACGCATCGATGTCCGCGGCCTCAACAGTCGCGTTGCCAACTTGAACCTTACCCTTGTACTCACGGATTTTGACCTTGTCGCCTTGGAGGGTCTTTGCTTTCTTCGCCTCAATCGCTTCATCGCTGTAGACGCGTCCCTCGACGACATGGTACAGAAGGATCGAGCGCAGTGTGTCAAGATTCTCAGGCTTCAGTAGGTTCTCAACAGTCCCAGCTGGGAGCTTCGCGAATGCGGCATCGGTTGGAGCGAATACAGTGAATGGACCTTCGCCGCTCAGTGCATCAACCAGACCCGCTGCTTCAATTGCTGCCGCGAGTGTGTTGAATGAACCAGCAGATGATGCGGTCTCAAGGATTGAATCGGTCTTCGGGAGGATGACCTCGTCGATCACATGGATGATCCCGTTGCTGCACTCGATGTCTGTCTTGATGATGCTCGCACCATCAATAGTGCCTTCGTGTGCGTTGATGTCCGCACGCTGTCCGTTGAGCATGTTCAAGCCTGGGGCGCCGAGCACATGCTCCGCGTCATATTCTCCTGGAACGACATGGAAAGTCAGAATGTTGATCAACTGTTCACGATTCTCAGGCTTGAGCAAGCTTTCGACAGTACCAGCTGGGAGCTTTGCGAACGCTTCGTCGGTTGGTGCGAAGACAGTGAACGGCCCCTTGCCCTTCAGTGCGCCGACGAGGTCTGCTTCAGTGAGTGCCGCTGCGAGGGTATTAAACGAGCCGGCTGCGAGAGCGGTGTCAATGATGTCCGCCTGATGCTCATTGACCTGCGTGGTGTTCGCATGATCGTACTTGTTGGACGAGCAGTTGGGCCCACCGAGTGCGAGTGGGGTAGCAGTGAGTGAAGCGACAGCGATAGCGGTCATGATGGTTTTCATGGTGTGTTTCCTTTAACTGTTGTTATTGATGAGGTTTCTGAAGCCGACTTACGGACGGCTGTGCGGTTGAACCAGTTCGGGTAGTGGTTTCGAGGAGGTCTTGAGGATGGATGCGGAAATCATGATGATTTTTGCGGCCTGAAAAGTAACCAAAAAATCAATCATCTGTGCGTCCATGTATAATTTAATTACGAAATCATTACACGATCGCTGCTCCGGCACCCGATCGTCATCAGTTTCCAGTAGGATATCATCACCACATATGACCGCACTGACTGACCAACCAGCACTGCTCGAGCGGATCGCACAAGGCGATCAAGAGTGCATGCGCCGATTGATCGATCAATACACCGGTCTCGTCTGGTCTCTGGTTCGCAGGAAAGTATCGAACAAAGCTGATGCCGAGGATCTCGTGCAAGATATTTTCGCTGAAATCTGGAAATGCGCCAAGCGTTACAAACCCGAGATGGGATCCGAAGCGACCTTCGTTTCAGTGATCACGCGCCGTCGCGTCATTGATTACATCCGCAAGGTGACGCGTCGGGATCCAGAAGTCCAGTTTGATGGTGCCGTGGAGTACAGTGCCGCTGATACACCGCAATCAAACGAAACGAGCTCTGAGGAAA
The DNA here is from genome assembly GCA_009827215.1 of Phycisphaeraceae bacterium. Taxonomy (GTDB): domain Bacteria; phylum Planctomycetota; class Phycisphaerae; order Phycisphaerales; family UBA1924; genus UBA1924. The sequence goes on along the minus strand of WUAJ01000006.1, from coordinate 18,845 downwards.
TCGCATCTGCGATGGACATCATGCGATCCATGAGTCCGCAGCGCCGACAAGTACTTGAGCTATCCGTTATTCACGGGCTTTCGCACTCACAGATCGTGGAGTCCACGAGCATGCCACTCGGGACCGTGAAAGCTCACATCCGCCGTGGACTTGAAGAAGTCCGTTCCATGCTCCGTTCTCGAGCTTCGCACGCTTCAACAGGGGGGGTGTCACCATGACCGATGCACACAACCCTCAGTTCGATGATCGCGCAATGGATCTGATCCTCGATCGTGTCCTTGGAGAGACAGAAAACTACTCCGATGACTCCATCGACGCCCAGCTCTACCAAGAAATGGAACTCGCCGCGGCCGTGCTCGATCAAGCCGCCGCAGAGTCTGCACCGCTGGATATGCCAGAGGGCCTCGCTGATCGGATCAAGAATGATGTGGATCAATACCCTGCACAGCAGGTATATCAGTCCGAATCACCGTACCGGATCGATCAGCATACTCACCAATCAACACCACAGCGCGTCCAGTGGGTCCCATGGATGGTTGCAGCGGCTTCGTTGCTCATCGCATCTGCGGCGATCCTGCTCCCACGCTCAGCGCCTGTGATTCAACCGCAACCTGTAGATCTTGTCGCGGATCGTCTCGCGCTGATCGATCAAACACCAGTTGGCGAACTCACACAATGGGACTGGATCTCAACTGATGATCAAGCCGTAGTCGGCGAAGTGATTGGTGATGTCGTCTGGAGCGATACCCTCAACAAGGGATACATGCGGATCTCCGGACTCGCTGTCAACGATCCTTCCCTTGAGCAGTACCAACTCTGGATCTTCGACGCGACACGACCAACTGGAGATCTACCCCAGTTTGGTGAAGGACTACTCACGCAGCGTCCGATCGATGGCGGCGTATTCGACATCAACAGTGCGGGCGAGGTTATCATCGAGATCGACTCCAAGCTTGCTGTCAAGCAAGCCGCAGCATTCGCGATCACCGTTGAACCTCCTGGAGGCGTAGTGGTCTCAGATCGAACCCGAGTCCCGTTGCTTGCACTCGCTCCGTAACACTCTCAACTCAGTGACCATATGAAAAGAGACCAGCACACATGCTGGTCCCTTTTGTTTGTCCATATTGATCTAGGAAATATGGAAGCTGGTTTCTACAGATTCCATGAGTGAGAAGGATCAAGAGTTCGCAAGATCGAAGCGATCGAGCATCATGACTTTATTCCAAGCGGCGACGAAGTCCTTCACCATCCGCTCATGTCCGTCATCGGAAGCGTACACCTCAGCAACAGCTCGGAGCTGAGAGTTGGATCCGAAGATCAGGTCACAGCGTGTCGCGGTGTACTTGGTCTCTCCCGATGCACGATCCTTGATGAAGTATCCCATCTCGGATTTGTCCGCAGGAACCCATTCGTAATCCATGCTCGTGAGCACACGGAAAAAGTCATTAGTGAGTTGGCCTGGACGCTCTGTGAATACGCCGTGCTTGGAGTGATCAAAGTTCTGATCGAGCACGCGGAGTCCACCGACGAGAACGGTCCATTCTGGAATGGTCAGCGTGAGCAGGTTGGCGCGATCAAGGAATATCCGCTCCGGCATAACCGAGAACCCTACCTCGCGATTGTGGTAGTTGCGGAATCCATCAGAGACCGGCTGAAGCCAGTTAAAGCTCTCCGCATCGGTCTGGTCAGGGGTCGCGTCAGTGCGTCCAGGAGTGAACGGCACTTGGACCTCAACACCTGCATCTTTCGCGGCTTTCTCGAGTGCCGCACATCCTGCGAGCACGATGAGGTCTGCAAGCGAGACCCTCTTGTTCCCACTCTGTGATGCGTTAAACTCGCTCTGCACCTCGCGAAGCGTATCGAGCACGCTCGCAAGCTCTTCCGGACGATTCATGGCCCAGTTGAGTTGTGGATCGAGCGCGATGCGAGCACCGTTGGCGCCGCCACGCTTGTCCGAGTCACGGTAGTTGGAAGCGGACGACCACGCCGCGGAGATCAGCGCTGGCACTGACTGTCCCTTACCCAGAATCGCCTGCTTGAGGTTCGCAATGTCAGTGTCGTTCACAAGATCGTGGTCAACAGCAGGGAGTGGGTCTTGCCAAATGAGGTCCTCGCTTGGTACTTCAGGACCAAGGTAGCGTGACTTGGGACCCATATCGCGGTGGGTCAGTTTGTACCATGCTTTCGCGAAGCAATCAGAGAAGTAGTCAAAGTCTTCGAGGAATCGCTCACAGATCTTGCGGTACTCCGGATCCACTTTGAGAGCGATGTCTGTAGCGAGCATCATCAGCTCGTTCATCTGTCCTTCGATATGAGCGTCAGGAGTCTTCGGTGCATCATCGGTCTTTGGTTTGTACTGGATACCACCCGCAGGGCTCTTGGTGAGTTCCCATTCATACTTGAAGAGGTTTTCAAGATACGCGTTATCCCACTTTGTAGGCTCAGGTGTCCACGCGCCCTCGATGCCGCTGGTCATCGCGTACTCAGCGAAACCGGTTCCTTCTTTGTTCTGCCATCCCAGTCCCATTGCATGGATTGGAGCGCCCTCTGGAGCAGGGCCGATCTTGTCGGCGCTGACCATGCCGTGGCTCTTCCCAAATGCGTGTCCGCCAGCGATCAACGCGACGGTCTCTTCATCATTCATCGCCATGCGTGCAAAGGTTTCGCGGATGTCATACGCAGACGACACTGGATCACCATCGCGGCGAGGACCCTCAGGGTGGACATAGATCAGTCCCTGGAAGCTTGCGCCAAGCGGGTTTTCGAGGTCGTAGTCCTTGTCACCCGGCTCGCCGACCCACCGCTTGGTGCGTGTGACCATTTCAGCGGATCCATTTTCAGGGTTCGGGAAGTACTCGTCCACAAGCTTTCCGTTCCAGAACTCAGCACCAAAGTAGATGCCCCGATCTGGTTCCCAAGTATCGATACGACCTCCGCCGAACCCAAAGGTCTTGAATCCCATAATCTCAAGCGCACAGTTTCCAGTCAGGATCATGAGATCGCCCCATGACAGTGCCGCGCCATATTTTTGTTTGATCGGCCACATGAGTCGTCGTGATTTATCGATGTTGCCGTTGTCGTCCCAAGAGCTGGTCGGCGCGAAGCGTTGCATCCCTGTGCCAGCCCCGCCGCGTCCGTCCGCGATTCGGTAAGTCCCAGCGGCGTGCCATGCCATGCGGACCATCTGAGGACCGTAGTTGTTGTAATCCGCGGGCCACCATTCTTTGGAGTCCGTGAGCATCTCTTTGATGTCCGCTTTGACCTGCTCGAAGTCAAGGCTCTGGAAAGCCGACGCGTAGTCGTGGTCTCCGAGTGGATTCGCTTCCGCAGGGTTTTGGTGCAGGAGCTCAACCTGCAAGCGGTTTGGCCACCAATCGTCAATCTGTGGTGCCGTACCCATAGCGCCACCAACGCGTGATCCGCGGAAGGGGCACTTTGAAGCCTGTTGTGAGCTGCCATTTGTGTTGTGATTCATAGTTCATCCTTTCCAAAGACAAATCCGATCGATTCATCGCTATGGGTTCGTTCGTATAGAGAGCGTAGGTGCCAGCTGGAGATTTTTTTGACGGACTCATTGAATTCGGATCTGATCTATCGACTGGATAAAGCACACATTGTGCGGCTGTACTCGCAGGCGCACTGAGAAGCCATAGCTCCGTAGAAATTCGCTGCAATCGACATCGCATTGCTCATGGTGCTTTGCGAATGCATCAATCTTCGCGATAGACCAGTGGTCTGGGAATGGTTCGATAGTGATCTCAAAACGCGTATCAACAATGTTCATTCGCGAATCAAATATGTACAAACCGAATAAGGTGCCAACATGACATCGAGACAAAGTTGTTTGGTTCGTATCATGCGGCAGCGTGCAGCAACAACCAATAGAATAAGTCCCAAAAAAAAATAAGGGACCAGCGTTTAAGCCGATCCCTTCTGCTTGTCTCCACTCTGGTCTCTATAGACTACAGAATGAATCAAATGGGCCTGGGCAGACTCGAACTGCCGACCTCACCGTTATCAGCGGTGCGCTCTAGCCAACTGAGCTACAGGCCCTCGGGTCACGAGTATACCCCGCATTTCCCTCGTCGTCACCAATTCATCGGTCCAGAATCGACCTCCAGAGCAGGAATCCCACAACTTCACCCCTCCCCGGCGTGTTCTTCGGACCAAAGGGTCGTAAAATAGTGCACCAGTGGGGTGGGGGATGCGTATCTATGGAAGGAGTCACACATGCGATCTGACATCAGCTACAACAACATCATCGACGGCGACGAGTTTGCGCGAGCCCAGAAAGCCGCGGATGATTCCGCTGGACTCCCCGCTGAGCAGATCGATACCGAATCCTTCTATGTCACCCAGCACTACGACCGCTACTCCGAGGAGAACCACCGAGTCTGGAAGACCCTCTGGAACAAACGCTGGGATGTGCTCGAGCAGCAAGCTTCCGATACCTACCTCACTGGACTCCGAGCGATCAATCTCGTTCCCGATCGAGTGCCTTTACTCTGGGGAACGGTCGATGATCCCTATGAGCCGGGACGCAAGATCAAAGGCATCAACGAGTACCTCCGCGATCTGACCGGGTGGTGCTCGAGAGGAGTGCCGGGATACCTCCCTGCGAAAGCATTCTTCAGCTGCCTATCGAGAAGGGAGTTCCCATCGACCATCGTCATCCGACCTGAAGACAAGATGGACTACCTCCCAGAGCCGGACATCTTCCATGATGTGTTCGGACATGTCCCACTCCACGCGGACCCAGTCTTCGCGGACTTCCTCCAGACCTACGGCAAAGCCGCGCTCCTCGCCGGACCAGAACACGAAGAAGCGCTCGCACGACTCTTCTGGTTTACCGTCGAGTTCGGACTCATCTCCGAAGGCGGCAAACTCAAGGTTTACGGCTCAGGGACCATCTCTTCGCACGCCGAGTCCGAGTATGCGCTGAGCGCCCCCGAAGGCAAAGGCGGTCGCGACAACGGACAGATCGAACGCCGACCTTTTGATATGGATCAAGTGATCAATACCCCCTTCGAGATCGATCACTTCCAAGACATCGTTTATGTCCTCGACAGCTTCGAGCAGCTTCGTGATGCGATGAACGACTACGCGAACCGAGTCTTGGAAGATTCCACCGCCAATGTCTGATGAGTCGCCTACGACCAGCGAAGAGCATCGCATCGACGTCGATGCGTACCTCAAGCGCATCAACTACTCTGGACCATCAGACCTCGCGCCCACGCTCGAGACCCTCAAGCACCTCCAGCTCGCCCACGCGAGCGCGGTCCCGTTCGAGAACCTCGATGTGCTGCTGGGCCGACGCATCGATCTGAGCATGCAAGGGATCGAGCACAAGCTCGTCAACAGCAATCGTGGGGGCTACTGTTTCGAGCACAACAGTCTGTTTCTGCATGTCCTTCAAGCTTTGGGATACGACGCGATCGGACTCTCTGGACGCGTGATCTTCTCTTCGCCTCCTGATGTCGTGCCCGCCCGCACGCACCTGTTCAACAGAGTCACGCTCGATGGAATCCCCTGGCTCCTCGATGTTGGAGTCGGCGGATTCACACCCACCCAGCCCCTCCGGATGGACACCCCAGACCCACAGCAAACCCCGCACGACACACGCCGGATCATCAAATCGAACGATCCATCCCCCGACGGCTTCGACCACTGGTTCCACCAGATCCTCATCGATGATGAATGGAGAAGCGTTTACGAGTTCACCGGAGAGCAGATGCTGCAGATCGACCGCGAGGTCGGGAACTGGTGGACCAGCGCCAGCCCCCAGTCCACCTTCCGCGACAAGATCATGATCGCTCTCGCCGCTCCCGACGGCTCAAGACACACGCTCGCAACACGCAAGTACACCCACCGAATCCACGGCAATCCCATCGAAGAGATCGACATCCAAAGCACGCCCCAACTCCTCGATATCCTCGACCAACGCTTCGGACTCCGCTTCCCTTCAGACACCAAGTTCGGCATCGACGGGCTCTAAAGATGAACGAATCGAAGCTCCACAACCACATCTACCACCGATCCGCGGATCTCACCATCAGTGGTGGAAACAAGCTCATCGTGGGGCCGGGAGATGATTGTGCGGTCTATGAGTCTCCATCGGGAGAGACCACACTCATCACCGTCGATCAACTCGTCGAGGGTCGCCACTTCGAATCAACCTCCAGCATCGACCTCATCGCACGCAAAGTGATCGCGAGATCAGTGTCCGACATTGCTGCGATGGGAGGGACTCCCTCGTGGTCGCTTGGGACCGGAGTGCTCCCCAAGGACTACCAGCACGCCGACGAGCTCTTCGACGCGATGCACAAGTGGGCGCTCCACTGGGGATGCCCGCTCATCGGAGGCGACATCGCGTCCCACGCATCAGCAGACCACCCGCTCACCCTGAGCGTCACCGTCGGCGGCACAATGCCAAAAGACTCCTCACCCGTGCTGCGATCAGGCGCTCAGCCAGGAGACGAGCTGTACCTCACAGGACAAGTGGGGGGGAGCTTCGCATCAGGTTGGCACCTGCTCTTCGAGCCTCGGCTCCAAGCTGGACAATGGGCTTCCGCAAACCATCAACAAGGCGGTGTCCACGCGATGATGGACCTCTCCGACGGACTCGGACGCGACGCGGATCGCATCGCCAAAGCATCGGGACTCATCATCGAGATCGACGCGACCAAGCTCCCGATCAATCACAGGTGCAAAGACTGGCGCGAAGCCGTGAGCGAGGGCGAGGACTACGAGCTGCTCATGTGCATCGATCCATCAACCACCATCCCGAGCATGGACCCACCAATGCAAGGCCCCATCGGCACCTGCCGAGCATGCGAAGACAACGAAACCCCCGGCGCGATCATCATCGATCCCCACGGCCATCATCACAATGCCGCAAGCATGGGATGGGATCACTAGCACTCAGCCGGTTGTCTCAATCAGCGCCATCGCCGAAGCGCGTCCGCTCAGCCATGCACTCTGCACACCAAGCGGGAGCCCCTTCCACCCAAACGCATCGCCGCAGACCACGATGCGTGCATCGTCATCCGTTTCGCATCGCTGAGGCAGACCCTCGACAGGATGCGCCGAACCCCACCGATGCACCTGCACATCACCAATGCGTTGGTCGTCAAGATCATGTCCGAGCATCGAGGACAGCAACGAACGCGTGTGCTGGGTCAACACCCGCTGAGCTTCGACGCGATCCAGCTCTCGATTCGCCGCAGACCAGTCCTCGCGAGCATGAATCACGAGCGTCGATGAATCAGTTTCACGCGATCGTCCAGGTTTGTGATCATCGCGGATGATCCGTGCAATGATCTCATCACTCTCACTACTACCGTCGCCCACATCAACCATTGCGGGGAGTCCTTCAAGCGGATCGTTGATCCGCATCATCAGCACCCACACGCACCGCGTTTCCACCGATCCGAGCATCAAACTCAGCGTGTTTGAATGCTCTCCGATGAGCCGATCCGATTCGCGTGGATGCGTTGCCAGCACTATTCGTTCGCACCGCTCAGTCACGCGAGCACCATCGCGCCGCTCAACCTCAACAACCCACGACCTGTCGTGACGAAAGACGCGTTCAACCCGGCACCCGCTCCGCACATCGATTCCCTGCGCCATGGAATCCACAATCGCATCCATCGTCGGCACACCAACAAACGCACCCCCAGCCCCATCCCATCGAGCGCACACCCCGGAATCAACCCAGCGTTTGACTTGTTCTATAAAAACAGGAACATCCGCATCAAAGCAAGGCGCCCCAAGATCCGCGATCACTTCACCCTCGAGCGTACGACGAGTCGTGCAGCGCCCACCGATCCGATACCCCTGATCAAGCACGCGGACATTGATCCCAGTCCAATGCAGCATCGAAGCGCACGACAACCCGCTGATCCCGCCCCCGATCACCAGGACCTTGCTCGCAGAATCACTCAAGGCATCGAAACACGATCAAAGACATACCCGCCCTTGACCGCGCCCCAGACCTGCTCGCCGTTGGCATCGTACCCACGATCCCAAGTCACCAAACGATCCTTACGGAGCAGCACCTCGCTCGTCGCGTAACTCGCGCCGCGGAGATCGGATTGACAGTCACGCCCGTTGGTCGACCCAACAAACGCACGCTGATCCTCGTCCCAGCTCACCACAATCGCGCACCCCACACGGATCGAAAGATCCTCAGGAGTCAGCTCAGCGAGCGGCATCTCATCCATGTACGCGCCCGCGAATCGCTCAGGGTTCTCGAAGCTGTACACCGACGAGGAGTACGAGTTCTTGTCGATCTGCTCCAGGTGATACACCCGCTGACGATACGGCTGACTCGCGTTGCTCGCGGCCGCCTGCTCGACATACAGCCAAGGCCCATCATCGCGATCTTCCCAGATCGGGACCATGTGCAGCACAATCTCATAAAACTCCGGATCACGCTGCGACTGCGCATACGACGAGAACGATCCGGTCAAGAACTGCTCAAACCGCATCAGTCCGATCGAATGGGATCGGATCTTGCGTGCCGCGTGCTTGTACGCTGGTTTCTCGTCTTTCCGTGTGTCGGACTTCCACCACTGACCGCACGACGCGATCGGGAGGATCGTCCCAGCGCAAAGAATCGCCGCCAATAGCTTTGTAGTCATCGTGTTCATCGTTTCCCCTTGCCCTTTCCTTTGCCGCCTTTGTTTTTCTTCTTCTGTCCAGGACCCGCCTTGCCCGCGGCATCTCTCCGGTAATCCGTCTTCCCGCGATCACGTGACTTGGACTTCCTGCTCCGGCGCTGACCGCCGGGAGTCTTAAATCCAGCGCCCTTAGAATCACCAAGACCACCGAAGTCATCGCCGCCGAGCTTGAGCCCCTGTCCCAAACCCTTGCCCTTTGCCTTGCCCGTGGCGCGCCGATCGGGATCCGCGATGAGCAGATCCATCCGGCGCATCGCCAGATCGACCTGACTGATGACGACCGTGACCTTATCGCCAATCGAATAACTCCGCCCCGAGTGGATATCGACAAGCGCTCCGGTCCGATCATCGATCTTGAACGTCGGAGGACGCTTCGCGCGTGTCGTGTCCCCAGGCAGGTCCTGCTTCTGGATCATGCCGTCCGCGAGATACTTCTCGATCTGGACGTACACACCCTTGGGGGTCACCCCAGTAACAAACCCATCAAACTCCTCGCCGATATGCTCGGCCATGAGCTGAAGCACAAGGAACTGACGCAGCGCCCGTTCCGCGTCCGCCGCGTTGACCTCGGTGTTCGAGCAGTTGTTCCCGATCGTCTTGAGCGTCTGCTCATCGGGACACAGATCGTCTTCCTTGAGCTCCTTCCCCAGCGCGATCTTCGCGGCGTCGGACTTGGGATAGTTGACCCCATTGTCCGTGCGCTTGAGGTACGCGACCAGCGCTCTATGGAGTGTCAGGTCGGGGTAGCGACGGATCGGGGAAGTGAAGTGCGAGTACGCATGACTCGCAAGCGCGTAGTGTCCAATCAGCGCTGGTGAATACACCGCTTTGGTCATCGTCCGCAAGACCGCTGTGTGCACCGCGCGAGCGGCGCCTGTCCCAGCCGTCGCGTCGAGCAGTGTCTGGAGCTCCTCACGCGTCGGGTTCTTCGGGATCCGATACCCCGCGACCATCGCGGTCTTCTTGAGTTCTTCCACATCTCCCGGAGTGGGTTCGGGGTGGGTTCTTCGCAGCACCGGAACGCGCATCGCTTCAAACAGCGTCGCGAGCGCCTCGTTCGCTTCGACCATGAACATCTCGATGATCGTGTGCGTGAACGCGTCGTCTTCCTTGTGCGCATCGACAACCTTGCCCGTGTCGTCAAACACCAGCTCAACATCAGGCAGGTCCAGATGGATCATCCCCGCCTTGTGACGACGAGCACGGATCAAGCGAGCGAGCGTGTCCATGTCCTTACACACATCGATGATGTCCTGTGTGTGAGGCGTGTCCGTCTTCGCGTTCTTCTTCGCTTCTTCCAGATCGCCGTCGATCAGTGCCTGTGCTTCGAGATAAGTCATCCGCTTGCGTGACTTGATCAGCGACTGACACACCCCGCGCGATCGCACGTTGCCCATCTTGTCGTACTGGATCACGCAGGTCTTCGCGTATCGGAGCACACCCTCCTGCAGCGAGCAGATGCCGTTGCTCAAGACCTCCGGGAGCATCGGGATCACCAAGCGAGGCAAATACACCGAGTTCCCGCGCTCCGCCGCTTCCAGATCCAGCGCCGATCCCGGCGCGATGAAGTGCGACACGTCCGCGATGTGGATCCCCAGCTCCCACCCGCCGTCGTCCAGACGCTTGAGCGAGATCGCGTCGTCATAGTCCTTCGCATCCGGCGGATCGATCGTGCAGATCAGGTCCTCCGTCAGATCGCGGCGCATATGCAGCGACTCGATTCCCTGTGTTTCAAACCGCGACATCTCTTCGTCAAACCGCTGCGTCGCTTCGCGTGCCTGCTGGACGCACTCCTCAGGGAACTCATTGCTCGGAAGCGAATACGCCGCGATGACCGCCTGTGTTTCGACATCCGGATCACCAGCCGCCCCAAGCACCTTGGTGATCACACCCTCCGCGAGGTAGTCCCCCTCCGGATAGTCAATGATCTCAACCACCACCTTATCGCCCGGCTTCACATTCTTGGAATCCGCATCGCGGATGATGATCGGATCCGTCAGCTCGCGACCATCGGGATACACCAACCAGCGTCCGTCGCGCTTGTCGATCTCTCCGGAGAACGCGGAACGCTTGCGCGCGATGATGTCGATAACCTCTCCGGAGTACTGGCGCTCCAGCGTCCCGAGCTTGCGCTCGCGCCGCTTGTCGCGCTCGTACCAGATTTTGACCGTATCACGATCCAGCGCGCCCATCGTCGCGTGGGGAGGGATGAACACATCCCCGCCGTGGGTCGTGCGTGATGGGGAGACGAACCCGATCCCGCTGCGCGTCGAGCGGAACTCGCCGATCATCTCGCCGTCGTCTTCGCGGAATGGGAGGTGAACCTTCCCCGCGTCATCGATCGCGACGATTTCTTCAGCCGCGAGTTCGCGCACAGCGACACCGAACTCCTCCACATCCTCGATGTTGAGATCTCTCGCGAGGATCGGGATCTGAGCGGGTTGGTACGATTCGTGCGAAATGTGAGCGATCAAGCGATCGCGGAAGCGTTCTGCCATGAGCCACTCTATCGACCGACTTTCGCTTGTGAGGGCACAATCTCCCATCAAACCAGCACTTTGACCATATCATCATGCCATGGCGCTCACCGCGACCAACCTGTCGTTCAGCTACCCCAAAGGCCCGATCGTGCTCTCGTCGATTTCCGCGTCGATCGAGCCAGGAGCCATCACCGCGATCCTCGGTCCAAACGGTGCCGGAAAGTCCACACTCGCTCGACTTCTCGCAGGTGTGCAAAAGCCCGACTCAGGATCAATCAACATCGATGGGCGCTCCCTTCAAGAACTCAGCGCCCAAGAACGAGCGAGAAAACTCGCGTACATCGCGCAACGATCCTCACTCGCCTTCGATTTCGATGCGCGATTAGTGGTCTCATTCGGGAGACTGACTCTCCCTAAAAAAACAGCAGCCGTAGAACACGCGCTGGAACGCTTCGGATTGACTCCGATCGCAGACAAACCAATGGGCACGCTCTCCGTTGGTCAGCAGCAGCGTGTCTCGATCGCGCGTGCATTCGCTCAGCTCGATGGGACGACCGATTCGTACCTGATCGCTGATGAACCCACCGGCGCTATGGATCCGCGTCATCAGCTCGAATCACTTGTTGCGCTCCGTGAGATCGCTTCAACAGGTATCGGAATCGCATTGGTCGCACACGATCTGACGCTCGCATCCCGATTCGCGGATCGTGTCATCCTGCTCGATCAGGAAGGTCTAGTCCATACCCAAGGCAACGCAGCGGAGGTCCTAAATCCTGAAATCATCGAATCGGTCTACCAAACACCGTTTATTCAGTCACAAATCGATGGACACAATCTACTGATCCCTGCAACACCACGCCGCGCATTCGATACAATACAGCACGCATGAACTTCCAATCGATCCTCCAGAATATCCTGACGAATCCGATCTTCATCATCATGATTATCGGTGGTTTCTCTGCGCTTGGTCGTGCGATGAAAGCCGCTCAAGAAAAGCAAGCACAGAAACGCGAACTTCAAAAACTACGAGACGCGCAGCGCGACTCGCTCCGGACCGGACATCAGGTCGAATCCACGCAGGATGCAGAGATTGACATCGCGGGAACACAATCCACAACCTGGGATCAGAAACAGGATCTGCGCCGACAGCGGATCGAGAAGCTCCGTCAACAGCGTGTCGAGCAACTCAAGAAAATCCGTCAACGCCGAAGCGCTGGGACTAGTCAGTCATCTCCTCAACCATCTTCGCCTCAGCAATCCGCAACTCCGCAATCCCCTGTACGAACCAAAGCGGCTTCTCAGTCCAGCAAACAGCAGCAGTTCAAATCCTCGGCCTCTCAACGCTCTCAAGCGAGTCAAACTCCACCAACCCCTCAGCAACCACAAGTCACCCGCCGTCGCCGTCCGTCAGTGATCCCATCCGCAAGCGCGATGGGACAGCGACCCGAGCAAGCAATCGAATCAGCTGACATCAATCTCGGAAAGACACTGGACAACAACTCCGCAATCGAGGACGGATCGATTGTCAATACCACAAAGACACGCACCAAGGATTCAAAGTCATTCATCGTCAAGAACCTGCGTCAATCCATCATCGCACGAGAAGTCCTTGGTCCTCCGATAGCGATGCAAACCGCGGATTCCGATACCGCTTCATTTCGCTGAGTTTTGGACCAAATCGCCGATATACTTCCCAGATGAACATCACGCGTTCAATCCAACTCGCCGTATTTGTGACCATTCCAGCACTGCTCAGCGCGTGTGGCTCGCTCGGCAACGCACCTCGCGGAGCGGACAGTCTGCTGGACATCATCAATCCGCAGACTTCCCCGACGACCGCCGCGATCCTCGCGACCGATGAGTACAACGCCGAGAACCGATACCGAGGCACGACCATGCTCGCCGCCGCACCTTTCGGTGGTGATCCAATCTACCTTGAACTCTATATCGACGGCACCGATGATCCCGATCCCGGAGTCCGCGCCACCTGCATCCGCGCACTGGGACGCCACGGCGATCCGGTCCACGCTCCATATCTCATCAACGCGCTCGATGATGAAGACAGCAAAGTCCGCATCGCCGCGGCTCGCGCGCTCCAACGCGTGCATACAGATGATGCGATCCCCGCTCTCATTGAAACAATCAAAGAAGAACAAGAACCAGAAGCCGATGCGCGTGCCGCTGCTGCTGATGCGTTGGGACAGTATCGCGAGCCGTTCGTCGTACAATCACTTATTGCAGCACTTCGTGATTCCAGATTGGTTGTGAACAACCGCGTTCAGCACTCGCTCAATGTGATGACTGGTCAAGACTTTGGTGTCGATCACGCGGCATGGCTCCGCTGGTACAACGAGACCGACGACCTCTTCGCTGCTGGACAGTTGTATACCTATCCAGTCTTCAATCGCAAAAAGCGGATCGTCGAGTACCTCCCGTTTGTGCCTCAGCCGCCGAACGAAGAATCCTCGACCCCAGTCGGTCTCAATCCGATCGAGGAATAGATCAGCTGATACCCTGATCCACCCAGAGCACCGATCTGGGTCCGAGAATCATTCACAAATTAAAGACCGCTGGCCGGAATCGCCCATTATTCCGATACTTTGATCGTGCGTGCGTTCCATATCCAGTCCGATCAGCCCGTCATGACCATCGACGCGCCCGAGCCCACCCGCCAACCAGGTTGGGCTGTAGTCGCGCCATCGCTCGTGCTTATCACCGAGTCAGACATCGACGCAATCCGCAATCACCGCCACGACACGATACTGGGACATCAGTTTGTTGGGATCGTTCTCGATGCGGACGACCACGAACTGATCAATAAGCGAGTTGTTGCAGATGTCAATATTACTGATCCGCAGTCATCCTTTGCATTGCGTGGGATCGGTCAGCACGATCCCGATCGATCTATCCTCGGACTCCGGAACACGCCGGGATGCTTGAGCGAACGATTCCAGATCCCGCAGCGCAATCTCATCGTTGTCCCAGACGGCATCGAGGACGAGCGAGCAGTATTCGCTTCCCAACTCGCCGCCGCGATCCATGTGTCGCGCATCGAGCGCATAGTCGGAAAGACCTTTGTCACTGTGCTTGGAGGAGATCTCTCAGCACTGCTTATCGCGCAGATCATGAGCTCGCAAAACGCATCAGTCCGTTTGCTCACCACGCGTCCTGATCGGCTCGAACTCTGTGCTAAATGGGGAATCAAGCACCGAGACCTGACTGAGGTTGGCCGCCGAGCGGATCAGGACATTGTGATCGATACGCTCTCGGAACCAGATTCCATACCCACAGCGCTCGCGATGGCACGACCTCGCGGCGCGGTCATCCTGCAAAACAACCCGATCCCGGCGATCACCGACGCACAGATGGCGCCTGAAGACCTCGCGATGCTGATCGAGCGTGAACTACGCATCTCAGGATCCCGCTGCGGCACGCTCAGCGACGGCATCAGCGCGTTACAATCCGGATCGATGGATCTCTCAGGACTCATCACCAAACGCGTAAGCTTCGATGAGGTGATGTCAGGGATGCGCGCCGCGATCGAACCAGAGCACATCGCCGTGCTCGTGCAGATGTCATGAATCTCGATTGAGACGAGTCCTCACGGCAAAGCCGGGATCGAAGCGGTCACGCCCTCGGGCCACATCGCCGCGAATATCCCCGCAGTGATCAATGCGAAGATCACGCCATCAATGAAGCTCGTAATGATGAATCGTGTCGGCTTGCCGAGGAAGAAATCGCCGGCAAATGATCCCATGCAGAAACCAAGAATCGCGGCGGTCCCAGCAACACGAAACACATCCATGTAGTCAGCACCTGGCGCAAGACCGACACCTGTGAGATATCCGACGATCGCAGTAATCGCAAGGTAGGACAAGAAACACTTGAGCAGATTCATCCCAAAGTTGGGAGGTCCCGCTCCAATCGTGATCATGCCCCATGGACCAGCTTTCCATCGTGCTTGAAACTCTTCAGACTTGAGATCCTTGCCGTGACATCCCGGGAACATATACAGACCCGGCTTGATGTTCATCGGACGAATCGCGTTATCGAAGTCTTCCTCGTTCTCAAGGAACTTGATATCCGGTTTATGGATCGGAAGCGCCATCCAAATGATGGAACTGGCAATAAAGACCGCAACAGCCGAGATCAATACCGGCATCCAGAGTTCTGCAAGACCAACCATGAGAGTTCACCTTTCGTTGAGTGTGCGTTTGTTCAGTATACCAGAAGTCTCTCAGTTCCCGCAAGACACAAAAAAACCCGCTTAGAGCGGGTCTTATCAATCATGAATATTAGCGAGCTCAGCCAGCAGTCGGCATGGACTCAAGCACCTCGTCAATCAAGCCGTATTCAACCATTTCTTGATCATCGAGCCATAGGTTCCGATCACAGTCCGCGTGGACCTTCTCTTGATCCTGTCCAGTCGCGTGCGCGTAAATCGCGTAGAGACGATCACGCAAGCGGAGCATCTCCTTCGCCTCGATTTCCAGGTCAGTCGCCTGACCCTCCATCACGCCTGACAGCAGTGGCTGGTGCATGAGGTTGCGAGCATTCTTAAGGCAGTAGCGTTTGCCTTTGGTCCCAGACGATGCGATCACCGATCCCATCGACGCGGCTTGTCCGATGATGTATGTGCACACATCGGGTTTGATGTAATTCATCGTGTCCACAATCCCAAGACCAGCCGTGACCGAACCGCCGGGCGAGTTGACATAAACATGGATATCCGCAGTCGGATCCTCATTGGCGAGGAACAGCAGCTGCGCGACGATGAGGTTCGCCATGTCATCCATGATCCCGCCCGTCACGAAGACGATGCGGTCCTTGAGCAGACGAGAGAAGATATCGTACGAGCGCTCACCGCGACCGGTTTGCTCGATGACGATGGGAACCAGATGGGCACTTGGGTTTGACATATGCATGCACCTTGTGGTGGTGGGGGTGTTTTGAAAATCCGTGATCAGTTACCAGCAGTGATGTTGTGCAGGTCCTTCGGTGGTTCGACGAGCACTTCGTCTACGAGGCCGTAGTCCTTCGCTTCCTGAGCATCGAAGTACTTGTCGCGTTCAGAATCTTCGCGTACTTGCGCCGGATCTTGTCCAGTGTGCTTCGCGATGATGTCGATCAGCGTCTGCTTGCTCTTGATGATCTGTTCCGCTTGGAGCTTGATGTCCTCCGCTTGACCAGTGATCCCACCGTACGGCTGGTGGATCATCACCTTCGCATGAGGGAGGATGAATCGACGCCCCTTCGTCCCAGCGGTCAGCAGCACCGAGCCGCCTGAGTACGCGCGTCCGATGCAGTAGGTCGCGATCGGGGAGCTCAGGAACCGCATTGTGTCGTAGAGCGCGAGCGTGTCATCCACGACCCCGCCCGGCGAGTTGATGTAGAAGTTGATCTCCTGATTCCGGCGCTGATTCTCCAGATACAGCATCTGCATCATCACACGAGATGCCGAGGCATGATTAATCTCTCCGATGAGGAACACGATCCGATTTTCGAGCAGGAGCTCGTCGATCGACATCTCGCGCGTCCGTTGATAACTTACTGATGCTGAGGCCATAAGTCGTTCCTTGACAGGGGTCAAGCGTTTATTTAGGACGGTCCGGCGGACCAAAGAGTCCCAACAAAACGGGTCCATTCCCGCATATCTATCGGGAATCGACGATCTCAGCATGATATTCCCTTCCCAAACGGATTGAAAAACAAACCACCAACAATCCCAACCAATCCACGAACCCCCAAATAGGGACCTTGAGCATCGATTCGACCTCTGGACCAGCCGATCCGTTGCTCTTTTCGACCGAGCTTTCTACAGTTCACGCCTGCTACTCAGATCGCGTGATCTGAGACCCAGCCCCATCCTTTATATACGGATGAGAACGAAAGAGACGATCCTGTGCGAACCGCTGTTCTGAGTGATATCCATGGCAACGCCGTCGCGCTCAAAGCGGTCCTCGAGGACATCAAGACGCGCGATATCGACAAAATCGTCTGCCTCGGAGACATCATCGGATACGGCCCAGACCCCCTCGAATGCGTCGACCTCGTCCAGGAACACTGCGACTGGGCGCTGATGGGCAACCACGACTTCGCCGTCGTCTACGAACCCACCAACTTCAATGCGCCCGCCGAGTCCGCGGCGTACTGGACACGCGAGCAGTTCGACGCTGAACCAGACGAAGCCGCTCGAACGCGACGATTCGAGTTCCTCGGATCCCTCCGCGTCCGCGCCGTCGAAGACCTCATGGGAGACGGCACCAAGATCCTCTCAGTGCACGCGTCCCCTCGCCGTCCGATCAACGAGTACATCTTCCCAGAAGACGCCAGCGACGCGCCAGACAAACTCGAAGCGATCTTCGACCGCGTCGAGCACATCGCACTGGTCGGACACACCCACCAGCCCGGCGTGTTCTCGAACGAACCCGATTTCTATCCACCATCGGAGATCGGCTCCGATCCAGTATTTAAGTTCATCGATGACGAGAAAGCCGTCGTCAATGTAGGATCCGTCGGACAACCGCGTGATCATGATCCGAGAGCGTGCTACACGATCCTCTCGCCTGGTCAGGTCGAGTTCGTCCGAGTGGAATACGACATCAAAGCGACCGCGGACAAGATTAAGTCCATCCCCGAGCTCCACGATTGGCTCGGAGATCGATTGTTTGAAGGCCGTTGATCCATTCCGTCGTTCACGACATACACCGCCGAATCCTCGGCATGATCGATCAAAGCGAGCACGCACTTGCGCCACCATCTCCGCCATATCCTGACTATCACACTGACCCTGCTCATCGGACTTGGTGGGTCGACCACCGTCGCCCAAGACAACCAACCTGATACGCAGCCAACAGAGTCACTCTCCGCACGACCTGTGGGAACGACCACTGATTGGTCTCCGCTGATCGACAACCTCGAAGAGCTCGAGATCCAGTTCAGCCCCATCGGAGCAGGGATTGAGAGTCTCGTATTGCTCGATGAGTTCGAGACGGTCGCGTTTAAAGAGAACATCCAGATCCAGCATCGCATCGAGAATAACGCTGGAGTCTCTGCTGTGCCCTTCGCGCTGCTCGGACTCGAAATCGACGGCGTCAGTGTCGATCTCTCCGGGAGCGTCTGGAACGAGATTTCAGTAGGTGTATTCGAAGCTTTCATCGATGACGCACAAGGTAACCCCATCGCACGCATCCAGCGCAAGTTCGTCATGCGTGATGCTCGCCACGCGTTCACGATCGAACAGATCGTCGAGAACCTCAGCAGCGAGCAGCACACCTTCCGTTTCATCAACACCGCGATGATCGACATGCCCAAAGCGAAGAACGGCTACGCAGGTGATCGCCGTCGCGTCCGCTTCGGGACACTGAAGTCGCCTGAAAGGCAAGGCGCTTCTGTTCAGGTCAGCGTTGACGACAAGCTCTCCAATCGCTCCAAGCTGCTCGGATCAAAGATCAAAGATACCTCGGGGACTAAGCACTACCAGACCGCACATACAGTCTGGCCGAGCGAAGAAAGCATTGAAAAGGGACTCCGGCTGAGCTGGATCGCGTTCTCCGATCGCTACTTCTCTGTTGTCCTCCATCCGATGCTCGATCCAATGAGCACCACCCCCGATCATCGCTTGATCGGAGATTCCATCGAATCCATCGACCGATTGGTCCTCAACACCTACAGCAGCGCTCCA
>WUAJ01000050.1 GCA_009827215.1 Phycisphaeraceae bacterium | reverse complement strand
CGCGTGATTCCATTGAGTGCTTGAGCCCTTCGAGTCCGTCTTTGAGGATCGATCGAGCGTCTTCGTTTGCGGCATCGATCTTCACTCGGACTTGGCCGTCTTTCGTGTTGAGTTCGATTTTGATATCACCCAGATGATCCGGATTCAAACGCATCCGCATCGTGCCGCCTTTGGTGTTCATAATCGACGCGAGTCCACGCTGGACCTGCGCCATCACCTCGCGGCGCATCAACGGACGATCATTGATCGCTTTATTCTGCACAAGTTTTTGGGCTTCTGCAGATCGTGCTCCCAGATCCAAACCGCTTTGACTGGTGTTGGCTTTGCTCGATGCTTCAGTAGAAGTGATCGTGCGTGCAGCATCTACCCCAACGGAGTTCTGCAGCGTTTGTGTCCGGATCGGTTGTGACGGACGAGCCGTATCCGCGGCGACAACCTGAGATGCTTGGATCACCTGCGGCGTGTGTGTTTGAGTACCTGCGGGTTGTGATTTGACAGGTTCTTGTGTAGCCACCTGATCCTGATTTACAAGAGCCGAGCTCAGGTCAGGATTTCTGTTCGCTTCTTGTCCGATCTTATCCAATGCTGTGGATTGCTTGGTGCTCGCGAATCGATCATGTGGAGTTGCTGTCGAAGCTGGAGCGTCTTTCTGGACTGGTCGAGCGGCCCCGGGTTTGTTGGGCTCTGGTGCTTGAGTAGCAACCTTCGCTTGTGTTTGACCCTCAAGCTGGTGCTTCGCAAGATCCGCGAGGTCAACGCGTGCCGCATTGGACAGCAGGATACCCAGATCCGCGGCTGTTAGAATCCGCTCGATACCAATGTTCTGCTGCAAATCAAGCGGCTTTGTTATTGGCTCGCTCTGCTCGCTCTTCGGAAGCGGATTGGACTGATTTGTTGCCTGTCCATCACTCTGAGATTCTGAGGGTTGTTTACCCTCGATCTGATCTGATTCCTCAGCCGCTCCATCTTCACCATCACCAGCGTCATCCGCAGGCTGAACCTCTTGGGAATTAGCTGATTCTTCGACTAATTCAGTTTCGGGTTCTGATTCTGTGAACGATTCGAGCACGCTGCTGAATACAAGCGCAGAATCCGCTGAAGTTGATGCGCCTTGTGCGCGTAGAACCACCAGATCTGCGCTGGTGTTGTTACGGCTCAAGCTGGTTTGCTGTATCGTCATCGGTGCTGGCATCCGTTAGCGAGGTTTCACGACCACGCATCCGTATGGACTCCAGCAAACCCGCTGCCAACTCTGCTTCATCCGCTTTGATGAACTCCGCGAGGACTTCCGTTGTGATGCCACCCCCGAGCGCACTGAGATACGAGACCACCTGCTCCCTCTTCCCGTCATCAATCAGGACGCTCAGCATTTCCTTGGCGTCTCTTGGTCTCATGTTTTTAAGCACGGTGAGTGATTTGTTGAACTGATCGGATCCCTCGATCTCTTTGAGCCGCTCGCGCATGGCTTCGAATTCTGATCGCTCTTCCTCAAAGTCTGTCCGCTCGCTCGCGAGCAGCGCCCGCTCTCGTTTGAGGGTGTTCTGGAGGTCATTGATCTCGCGCTGCATGCGTTCGAGCCTTGCACGATCGATCTGGGTGAGCTGCAAACGAACATCGTTGAGTTCTTCAGAGTTCATCGCGAGTTTGGGGAGATCTTTATCTTGCTCCGCGAGTTCCGCGGCGGCTTCCGATTCCTCAGATTTGATGCGTTGATCTCGTGCAGTTGTGGTCTCACTGAACATGTCCACGACCTCTGTGACACGCTGTGAATCGACCCTGCCGGACGCGAAGACCCAGCCGACACCCAAAAGCACCGCGATCAGGTTCAGAACCGCGACGACGAGGAGGGCTTTGATGAGCTTTTTCATATCCGCTTTCCTTTCAGCAGTCCGCTGCTGCTCAGATCATCACATCGGATCGCCTGGCGTGGCGCATCACAGACATATCGTCCAGTTCGCTGGTTTCTCTGCGTCTTTGCTCGCATTCGAACGCATCTTGCTGTCGATCTCGCAAAAGTTCGACGGCTTTGCGAGCCGAAGCTGCTTCTGCGAGTTCCTGTCGAGCTCGCTCAATCTGCTCGATCAGTCCTGCGAGCTCGATAACGAGTTTCTGAGCGGAGAATCGGTTGCTCAGCGCCGCATTTGCTTGGAGCCTTGCGCCTCTGAAGTCGATGGATTCGCCGCTTGTGAGCATCTGAGCGAGTGAAGTTTGCTCGTGTTCAATGTTTTGTTGATATCCACGGATCCTGCTCTCGATCTCGTGACGCTCCCGCTCGAGTTCACTCAGCGCGAGCTTTTTCTGTTCTTCTTCGCGCTCGCGCATCTCGAGGACGGGCTGAAGTCGGAAGTGGAATCGTGCCATTCAGATCACCCCCCGCTTGCTCGCATGCCTGGACCAGCGGGCATCTGCTGCTGATTCGCGGATTGTGATTGCGCGATCGCTTGACGCTGCCGGATCATCTCGCCCGACTGCAACGCGAGCTTGACCATCATCTCTTTGGCGGGCTCGAACTTCGCGGCTTCATCGGTCCGCTGCCCAAGCAGTTCAGAGATCACCGGCTGCAGATCAATCGCGGTGTCTGCTTCTGGATTGACTCCCTGCGCGTACGCGCCGATCTGGACCAGATCCTCGATCTCTCGATACTTCGCGATGAGCTTGGAGATCTGCACTCTTCCAGCTTTGTGGGCGCTATCGGTGACATCATTCGCGACACGCGAAACCGAATCGAGCACATCGACCGCCGGGAACTGTCCTTTGTGCGCGAGTTTGCGCGAGAGCACGACATGACCATCGAGGATCCCGCGCGCCGCATCGGAGACCGGCTCGGTCATGTCGTCCCCCTCGACCAGAATCGTGAACAGCCCTGTGATGGATCCCCCACCCATGCCGTCTTCTGGTTCAATTGTTCCGGAGCGTTCTAATAGTTCCGCCATTGCTGAGAACACGCTGGGGGTGTACCCCTTTGTGGTTGGGGGTTCGCCGACTGAAAGTCCAACTTGCCGCTGCGCGTGCGCGAATCTCGTCACTGAATCCATCATGAGCAGGACATCTAGACCTTGGTCTCTGAAGTACTCGCTCGCGGTGCACGCGAGCTTGGCGGCTCGGATCCGCAGCAACGGAGACTCATCCCCAGTCGCAACGATTACGACCGAACGCTTCAAGCCTTCATCTCCCAACGCGTGATCGATGAAGTCACGCACTTCTCGACCACGCTCACCGATCAGCGCGATGACATTGACATCCGCATCGGTCCCTCGCGCGATCTGTCCCAGGAGCGTGGACTTGCCGACACCTGGTCCGGCGAATATCCCGAGTCGCTGTCCGCGTCCGATCGGAGTCATGAGATCGAGCACTCGGACTCCGGTTCGGAGTGGTTCATTGATCTTCCGTCGCTGCATAGCGCCGATCGGGGTCGGATTGATCGCTCGCTGGACGGTCTCGCAAATTTCACCCTTGCCATCGATCGGTCTTCCGAGACCATCGATCACACGCCCGAGCATGCGATCTCCAACTGGAGAGACCTGATGGACTTGCTTCATCTGGATTTTGGAGCCTGGGACAATGCCTGTCGTGGCGCTCAGGAGCATGACGATCGCTTTGCCGGAATCGAATCCGACGACTTCGCCTGAGATGTGCTGTCCATCCAGAGCGATGATTTCCACGAGCGAACCGATCGGGACAGGGAGATCCGTCGCGATGATGGACATCCCACGAACCGCTTCGACACGGCCACATATCCCGAGCGGGCAGACGCGATCGATGATCTCCTTTTCGCGTGGGAAAAGTTTCACGCCGCGTCTTCCTTGGAGTTGCCCTCGTCGTTGTCGTTCACTTCTAGGTGTTGATCGTAATCCGGACCTCTATGCGCTGGTAGAAGAGTCGCGACTACGCGATCGAGTTGTTTCGTGATGGAAGCATCGATCGAACCTCCGCCTTTGGTCGAGACTACACATGATCCTGGCGCGAGCGATTCATCCCCCACCAGTTCGGCGTGAGTACAAGCAGCACATTGCTCGATCATCGCGGGCATAACACGTTGGAGCAGTTCGATATCTGTCGGATGCACACGCACACGGATATCTGTCGGAGTCACAAGCGACTCAAGCACCACTTCGAGCTGGTCTACGACAACCTCTGGATCGAGTTCAATCGTGCGCTTGATAACGCGAGATGCGATGTGAGCCGCGAGTTCAATGACTTCTGTCCGCGCGGCGAGCATGAACTCGTTGCGTTGCTCTTCCCATGCGCTAAATGCAGATTCCCACTGCTTTGATATGATTTCGAGACGCTGCGAGTGCTCAGCGTGCGATTGCTCAGTCCCACTGACTATTCCTTTTTCAAGTCCCTGAGCGAGTCCTTCTTCGTAGCCCTTCTGATGTCCCGCTTCTGAAGCATCTTTGACGAGTCGATCGCGCTCTTCGTTTGCCTGTTTCAGGATCTGAGCCGCTTCTCGTTGCGCGGATTCGATGACCGCTTGTCCCCTTCGTTCGAGGTCTCCCAAATCCATGGGGATCGCATCACGCGTATAGCTCTCGAGGTCTGCTCTTTTGATGACACCCATCTGTTGGACCTCCGCGCTGTATTAGACAACCATTTCCGAGTCGCCGCCTCGTCCCTCGATCATGACATCTCCGGCTTCTTCCAGACGACGCACGATGTCCACGATCCGCTGCTGAGCCGTCTCGACATCAGAGACACGAACAGGTCCCATGAACTCCATATCTTCCTTGACCATCTCCGCGGCACGCTCGGACATGTTGCTGAAGATCTTCTCGGCGAGTGCTTCGCTCGCGGTCTTGAGCGCCACAGAGAGCTCGTCGTTCTCAACCTCTTTGAGGACAGCTTGAATGCCCTTGTCATTGACAAGCTTGATGTCCTCGAAGACGAACATGAGTCTGCGGATTTCTTCGACCAGATCCGGATCATCGGATTCCAGACCTTCCATAATGGTCTTTTCTGTTGCGCGATCCGCGAGGTTGAGGATCTCTGCGACGGTTGGTACGCCACCGGCTTTCTCCATGCTCTGCATGAGCATGTTACTCAGTCGGCTCTCAAGTCCGATCTCGACTTCCTTGATCACCTCGGGATTGGTCTGCTCCATATTCGCGATGCGCTTGATGACCTCAAGCTGCTTTTCCATGGCGAGACCCACCAGAATCTCGGAAGCCTTGTGGTGCGAGAGATGACAAAGAATCAGCGCGATCGTCTGCGGATGCTCTTCTTGGATAAATGTAAGTAGGTTGTCGCTCTCAGCTCGCTGGAGGAAACTGAACGGGGTCTTCTGTACCTGTGTTTGAATCTGTCCGAGCACGCGTTCGGCATCGCTCGGATCCATGGAGTTCTGAAGGAGTTGCTTCGCGTAAGAGAGGGACCCCTCGTTTGCGTATTGCGATGCGACTGAGATGTTATAGAACTCTTCGACGACCGCGTTCTGGAGCACATCGGGAACTCGACCCAGTGATGCGAGTTCGCGTGTGATCTCTTCGACCTTCTCGCTTGGGAGGTGCTTGAGAACTGTAGATGCTTGATCAGAACCCACTGATAGTAGGAGGATCGCGGCTTTGGATAAACCTTCGAGCTCTCGCACATCGGTCGGCAATGGTTCGTTGAGTTTGCGTGCCATGTGCGTTCCTTACTCCTCGACCTCGGCCCAGCGTTCGATCAGCGCCGCCGCGGCTTCCGGATCTGCGTTGATGAGCTCACCCACCTGATCGCGGAGTTGTTGAATCTCGATCAATGCGTCCTCGACCTCGATACCGGTCATCGCGGCATCTCCTTCGTCTGCTTCTCCGATCATGTCGCTCATCCCTTCTAGCTGTGGAGGGATTCCGACTAACTCCTCGGCAGATGGGAGCTCGATGTTCTTGCTTGAGCGTTTCACCATCAACAGCATCATGAATACAGCAACCACGGCAAGCACACCAACGAGGAGCGTCTCGATGAGGTTCCCGTTCCCGAGTAGCAGGGATGGCCCTCCCGATCCGCCTCCGCCGAGCATGGATCCCATGAATCCTGCAGACTTGACTTGACCGATACGGTTGTACGACTCTCCAATCGGCGCCATGGAGACCACAACATCGCCATCAAGGATTGAACCATCGGGCGCCTGTCCGATGAGGTGTGGCTGCACTTGCTGCATGATGAGCGATTTGAATCCGGAATTGCCGTCCATACCCTCGAACTTCTCACGGATGTCCTCAGCGGTGATCGGAGCAGGCTCGCTTCCGTCTTCACTTTCCGGCTGCGCTGATGCGAGCAGTTCACGGATGTACTCTTCGGGAATGATGATCGATGCGCGGATATGCGTAGGCATCCCGCGCGGATCGACGGTCTGGGTATCGGTGTACCCAAACTGGTTGTCGTACTCCTTGATGGTGTCGGAGGATTCGGACGAGTTCCCACTCGCTCCGCCGGTGTTAATGCTCGCGGTCTGATTGGAACGCACTCCAGGTTCAGCGCCACGCGATGCTTGCTGCATCTTGTCTTCTGTCGCGCCTTGCGATTTGACAAGCGACACAGATCCCTGATCCGCGAGTGCGTACGCACGCTCTGTGCTAGCGACTTTCTTCACATCCACCATCGCACTGACAGACACGATCACGCCGGGGATATGTCCCAGCATCTCTTTGATCTGCTGTTTTTTCCCGTCCGCGACGGTCTGTGATTGATCGAGAAACTTGGAGGACATCCGAGAGTCTTCAGAAGACACCGATCGTGCTTGGCCCGTTGATCCATCAATCACTTGAATGTGTTTCGGATTGAGACCAGAGACTGCTCCCATTACCATCCCCGCTGCGGCATCCACAGTATCTTGAGAAAGAGGAGATCCACCAGCCGTAAAGATTGTAATCGAAGCGGAGGGTGTCCGAACTGCACGGCCCAATCCTGAGCTCTGAGGCACATCGAGGATCACATTCGCGGAGTTCACAAAACGAAACTGCGAGATGATCCGTGACAGTTCGTTCTGCATCGCGATATTGAACTGCTGACGATGCTGTTCTTTGGATGCCTTCCAGTCTTGTGATTGAATAAGATTCTGAAAGAGGAGCGTGGTATCCCCTGGGAGTTGCCCCGATTGAGCGAGCAGCGCCATCGCTGATGTGCGCTGAGAGGGAGGAACCTGGATATTGCCATTGACGACCTGAGCGTCGATCCCGGCGGAACGCAGTGAAGCGAGCGCCATGGTGTCCCCCGATTCAGCCATCAAATCGACGAGAGCAGGCTTGGATGCATACTGGGAGACCAAAAACATGGTCATCGCGGCGATCACAGCGAGCGAAGCGAGCAAGAGCTTCTGCGAAGCGGACATCTGTCCGATGTATTTGCCCGCGTTATCTATGACCTGTCGCAGCTGATTCATCGAACCTCGGCCTCCATGCCGTTGACGGCGTCATCCTGACACCAACCACCCAAGAATGGTGGTCCGGATCAACATCGGCCGACCACGGCGCAAAGCTTGACAACCAAACGCATGATCTGCGCTTCGATTTTCAGAATGTGGAGTTTGTTGCGCAACGCGCGGAATAAGGCCGACTGGATCAGACACGCATCTGCTTGACTTCGTCGTAGGCCTGCATGACTTGATTCCGCATCGCTTGGAGCATCTTGAATGCGGTGTCCGCTTTTTCAGTCGCGGCGATAACGCCTTCGATATCGTCACGCTTGCCCGTAATCAGGTCCTCAGCGGCTTGGGTCGCGTCCTGTTGGAGCGCGTTGACCTCTTTGAGATTGCCCATCAGTAGTGCTTTGAAGTCGGCGCCATCGCCGTTGGGAGTATTGTTGGAGCCACCGACACCGCTTGGGAGCTTTCCTGCTCCTCCGGAAGAACCAATTAATCCGAGTGGGTCACTCACGGTCGTGTCTCCAAGATAGGCATCTTCAGCCTATCAGATCATGCGAGGAGTCGCAAAGCCTGTGCCATCATGTTCTTGGTCGTTTCCGCGGCGACAATGTTTGCTTCATACGCGCGAGACGCTTGAAGACCATTGACCCACTCCACCGTAGGATCGATGTCTGGGACTTGGATGTAGCCGTTCTCGTCAGCGAATGGGTGCTCCGGACGATATTCAGGACGCGTTGACCCTTCCTGGATCTGGATTTCGTTTACACGCACACCGATCCCTGCGCCATCCGGAGTTGAAACAGGCGAGAACATCGCGGCTCGGCGGAGGTACGGCTCGTACTCCCCAAACTCGTTCTCGATGGTTTTCGAGTTGGCGATATTGGACGCAACAACTTCCATGCGTGTCCGCTGAGCGATCATGCCGCTTGTTGATACATCAAGTGAGCCGTACATTGGTCAGTCCTTCTGATTCGTTCCTTAGACGACGCGCTGTGCGATCGCGTTCTGAAGTTGGGTCCGCTGAGTACGCAGCAAATCTGCTGCCACTCGATACGCGGTTGCGTTTTCAACCATGTCCTGCATCATTCGCTCTAAGTCGCGATTGTTGCGATCGTGATGGAGGATCCCACCATCGCTGCTTGTGGGATTGAGTCGGAAGTCCATGGAGCGTCCAACGCGACGGATCTCGGCGGTTTCTTTCCATTCCAGCGCTCCGAATGCCCCGCCGTTGCGTTGACGGCGATCCTCGATCGCTTCGCCGAGCATTTCTTGGAATGCATGCGGATCGACATCTGTCGGCTGGAAGTTGGGGGTATCAATGTTCGCGATGTTGTGCGCGAGAATCTTCTGACGCTGACCTGCGAACTTCAGCAGCATCTCTGCCGCTGGCATTGCTCCTGAACTGGATAGGTCTTTGATCATCGATGTGCCTCAGTATGAATCCCGCATGATCGGTGCCAAACGCTTTACAGGTTTGGAGACACCAAGCTGTCTTCTTTCCATTTCTTAAGCTTGAGGCCGAGCGTCCGCACGCCGATCCCGAGAGCTTTTGCGGTTTTCTGACGATGCCCGTTGAATCGCTTGAGTGTCGCAACGATCTCTTCGCGCTCAATCTCCGCAAGGGTCTTATCACCAGGCCTGTAGTCCACCTTCGGCTCAGCGAACGAGGACATTGTCGGCTGGAACGACTGCTCTGGTGCGGATGCTTGCACAGGTACGCCATTGTTCGCCGGAGGGTTGCTCGCACGCAGCGGCATCGCTTTGGGCATCGGACGAGATTCCATCAACCAAGGCTCGATGGTTTCACGATGGATCTCATTCGCTTTCGGATCCGACAAGACGACGGCACGCTCGCAGATGTTCTGGAGCTCACGCACATTTCCAGGCCAGTTGTAGGTCGAGAGCAACTCGATCGCCCCTTCGCTCATCCGCATCGTACGACGACCATCACGATTCACAATCCTTGAGACGAAATGCTCCGCGAGTGGTTGGACATCTTCCAATCGGTCGCGCAGCGGCGGGATCTGGACTGGAAGTACATTGAGCCGGTAGAACAGATCCTGTCGGAACTCCCCCATCGCTGCGGACTTGGGGAGGTCGCGGTTGCTTGTTGCAATGACCCGAACATCAACCCCGATGGTCGTGCTCGATCCCACACGCTCGAACGCACGCTCCTGGAGCACACGTAGAAGTTTCGCTTGGATCTGAGGAGAGACTTCTGAAACTTCATCGAGCAATAACGACCCGCCGTCAGCGAGCTCGAAGCGCCCCTTGCGCATCGAATCCGCGCCAGTAAACGCGCCCTTCTCGTGTCCGAAGAGCTCGGATTCGAGCAGGGATTCGTTGAGTGCTGCACAGTTCACCGCAAGATACGCGGACTCATTGCGTGGACTCAAGTCATGCACGGCGTGTGCGACGACTTCCTTACCTACTCCCGACTCGCCCGTGATCAGTACTGTGCCGTGACTAGAAGCGACGGCACGCACCTGCTCGCGGACTTTGCGGATCGCGCTGGAGCGACCGATGATCCGATCGAGTCCAGTTGGTCCAGCAATGGACTGATTGCATCGGGCGTTTGCTTTGAGGATCGCGTTCTCTTTGAGCACCGCCGCGTGTCCGATCGCTCGCTTGACGGCGATGATCATCTCATCGCCCTCGAACGGCTTGGTGATGTAGTCGTACGCACCGTTCTTCATCGCTTGCACAGCGGTCTCGATCGTACCGAACGCGGTCATGAGGATGACTGGGAGTTCGTTGTCGATTTCACGGATTTCAGCAGTGAGATCCACGCCGGTCATTCCTGGCATGTTGAGATCGGTCACCACGACATCGGGACGCTTGGACGCGATCTCTTTGAGCGCGGATCGTCCATCCACGGCGGTTCGTACGCTGAATCCTGCTCGTGTCAGCGTAGAGCCGACCGAGTCGCGCATCATTTCCTTGTCATCCACAACCAATACTGACTTGTTGCTCACGCGACATCCCCTTGAGCTTGAAGACTCTGTGTTCTCACTACTTGTTCTTTCGATTCAGCCATCGGACCCGCACGTACGACGACCTGACCTTGCCCTTCTTCGGGCAACTCTTTGACGACACGCTTTGGGAGCAGCAGCGACACCGTCGCCCCGCTCGTCCATCCCGAATCGTCGGTGATGTTTTGTACTTCTACAGATCCGCCGTGCGCATCCATGATGCGATGCACGATGGACAATCCAAGCCCTGTCCCCGCGGCTCGGGTGGTGAAGAACGGATTGAACATCCGCTCGATCACGCTTTCTTCGATACCCCCGCCGCTATCGCGGACCCAGACCTGCCAAAGCTCTGGGGTTTCCGAGACGCCGAGTTCAATGGTCTTCCCGCCATGATCGCGGGTCGCTTGGGCGCCGTTGCGGATGATGTTGATCAACGCTTGGTGCAACAACGCTGCGTCCGCTTGAATGGTTTCGCACGAGCGATCGACCTGGACAGCGACCTCGATCCCTTCAAGCTGCGCCAGACACGCATCGCACGCATCACTCAGCACAACTTCAGCGAGACATTCGCTTCTTCGCGCTTTGATCTCACGCGAGAAGGTGAGGACATCACCCACGATCTGATCGAGTCCAGTCACAGCGCGACCGATCTTCTCCACGATCTCACATTGATCCGGCATCTTGGCGAGGTCTTCTTTGAGCATTCGCGTGTATAAACGAATTGATCCCAGCGGGTTACGGATCTCGTGCGAGATCCCTGCGGCCATTTCTCCGAGCGCTGCGAGTCGCTTCGATCGCTGTAACGCTTCGTTCGCTTGTGTGAGTTCGGTGTTGAGACGAGCGACCTCGCCACGGAGCTGGGTGTGGGTGCTCTCCAGCTTTGCGGTCACTTCGTTGAACGAAGCCATGAGCTCCGCGAGGTCTCCCGCAGAGAGTGATGAAGCATGATTGACGGCTTGCTCGCTCACACTCAACCTTCCCTGTCCTGAAGTGTTGGGTTGGGCGCTTTGTTCCCGCCTCGATACGCACGCATCGCGTTGCGCGATGCCCCGACTCCCGTGAGTTGTTTGGAGAGTTCATCGCGTCGATGCTCAACTACGGCTTGTTGATTCGCATCACGCTTGAGGATGCCTTCGATCATCGAGGACATCTCGTCAAGCTGCTCACGCGCCGATTCGATCTGTTTGACATCAAATCCGTCGCTATCAAGGAGCTTTTCGACGAGTTGTCCCGCTTGAGCAAGCGTTTGGATCTTGGGATTTCTGGAGTTGAGCGACTCGACGAACGCTTCGAGCTCATCGGCATCGAGTAGTCTTTGCTGCTGCTCACTGATCTCGTCGATCTGCGAGCACAGCACACGCATCTCTGCGAGCAGAGATCGAACGCGATCGGATTGTGCCCCTCGGGCTTGATGCTCGGTCATCCGTGACCTCCAGACATGAGCCGCTGCATCCATTCAGCGACCTCTCCGATGAATCGGAGATGTTGTAGCTTGGTTATCGGCTGTTTGTGCGCATCACTCCACTTTGGAGCGCACTTTCCTGCGTCGGCGCTCTCAGGAAGTGGGCACGGCACTCAGTAGCATGGCGCTCGAATCGAGCCAACGCTCCCAATCTGCCCGATCCATCGGAAGATTCGGGTCGTCCCAGACCTTGTCAGGAATGGAGTTGTAGAAACGCTTCGCTCGCTCATTCGCTGTCGCTGCTCGTCCGAGCTCATCTTTCGCAATATACGCGTTGACAATCTGGACCATCGCGACGAGCGACGCGGGATCATCGGAGTAGCGATC
>WUAJ01000049.1 GCA_009827215.1 Phycisphaeraceae bacterium | reverse complement strand
ACAACTCTTTCAACGGCGCGATCCTCGCCACCGATGCCCAGCTCAACCTCACCGGAGGCGGGATCAACGGCTCCGTTTTCGTCGACTCCGTCGCAATCATGAACGCCGAGATCCGCCGCCACACCTACACAGGCGCTGTCCCAACGCCTTCAACTTTCGCACTCCTCGGAATGAGCGGCCTGGTCATCGCCCGACGCCGACGCGCGTAAGCGAAGCATATAAAGGTATTTAGAAACATATGCACACAAACCCCTGATTGTCGGGGGTTTTTAGTGCTCACAGCACAACTTGTTATCGGACTTCAGTTGATCAAAATCACGGATCTGTCGGTCCGAAAAAAATCATGCTGAATTGAACTCTTTCTCCCACAATTACTTGCAGACGCTGATTCCTGAGGCACATTCAGTTCCGAGAACACTTGGAGAGTCTCGTTTTTCGGGGAAAACCCCCGGGGGAGAATCAGTATCATGCTTACAAAGAACATAATCGTCCTTACCGCTTCAGTTGCAGTTGCCTCGACCGCACTCGCAAGTGACCCCGTTTACACACTCGAAGACCGAAACTCGTCCGCGAGCTTCGACCTCAACAGCGGTCAAATCTCATGGGAAGTCGACGGCGTGTCACAACTCTTCGCACAAGAGTTCTACTTCCGTCGTTCAACCGATCAAGGCGAACTGCTGCTCAGCGCTGCGAACCTCAGCCTCGACGGCATCCTCACCACCGACACCAACCCATTCCGTGACGATCGCGAAGACGCAATCGCACAACTGTACAACGACGACAACGGGATGCAGATCGAAACCATCTTCACCCTCCGCGGCGGCACCGACGGCTCAGGCCGCTCCGACCTTGCAGAGCAAATCGTCATCCGCAACTTCGGAGACTCCACACTCTCACTCTCCTTCTTCCAGTTCGTTGACTTCGATCTCGGCGGCGACATCGACGATGACTTCGGTGAAATCGTCAACGGCAACACCGTCGCTCAAAGCGATGACGGCTTCTTCATCTCCGAAACCGTCGTCACCCCACAACCAACACTGTTCCAAGTCGGCGACGCAATCGCAATGTCCGACATGCTCAACGATGATGCCATCGACACCCTCAGCGGCCAAGCCTCATACCAAGGCAACGTCGCTTGGGCATTCCAATGGGACATCACCCTCGAGTCTGGTGAAGCATTCATCATCTCGAAGGACAAGTCCATCGTCCCAGCTCCAGGTTCACTCGCTCTGCTCGCAGGCGCTGGACTAATCAGCACCCGTCGTCGTCGTTAATCACACTCGTGGAAAACCGCGATCAATCGAACGCAACACGAATCTGATCGCTTATTCGTAAACAAATCTGGAGCCTCGCGCAACGAGGAAAATCCGGGGGAGATAAACAATGAAAAACAC
Source organism: Phycisphaeraceae bacterium (assembly GCA_009827215.1). Classification (GTDB taxonomy): domain Bacteria; phylum Planctomycetota; class Phycisphaerae; order Phycisphaerales; family UBA1924; genus UBA1924. The sequence continues at coordinate 10,824 of WUAJ01000049.1, read as the reverse complement.
AACAGCAATCACAATCGCAGCACTCACTGCACTTTCGACCGCTGCACTCGCAGGAGAAGGCGGCACCGAAGAAATCGTCCTCGGTGACGGCAACTCCACCGCAACCTTCGACAACTCCACAGGACAGTACTCCTGGATCGTCGACGGAGAAGAACAGCTCTACGCACAAGAGTTCTACTTCCGCCTCCCAGGTTACAACGACGAGGTCAATGTCAACACCCTGACACTCCTCGGCCAAGCAATCAACGACACCAACCCGTTCACCGATGATCGCTACGACTCGATCTCCACACTCTGGGGCGACAGCGCCTCGGGACTCGAAATCGAAACCACCTTCACACTCCGTGGTGGAACCGATGGCTCAGGGATCTCCGATCTCGCAGAGCAGATCTCCCTCACCAACAACGGCAACGAAACCATCGTCATCTCCTTCTTCCAGTATGTCGACTTCGACCTCGGCTCAGACTCCGACGATGACATGGGCATGATCGTTGACGGCAACATCGCTCAGCAATCCGACGATGACTTCTACCTCTCCGAAACAGTCGTCACCCCATCTCCAGACGCATTCCAAATGGGAAGCTACACGGATATGTCCGACCTCTGGGAAAACGGCATGATTGATGACCTCAACGGCGACTCCTCCTACGAAGGTGATGTCGCTTGGGCATTCCAGTGGAACATCACCCTCGAAGCAGGTGACTCATTCCTCATCTCAAAGGACAAGTCCATCGTCCCAGCCCCAGGCTCACTCGCACTGCTCGCTGGTGCAGGACTCCTGAGCACCCGCCGCCGTCGTGCATAAGCACGCGTAGCGAAGTCTCTATCAAAATACTCCCCTCTCAAAACACCCCATCTGATGGGGTGTTTTTCATGCCACTTCCTTCTGTTTCATATTTGTTAGTAGACTAAATCACCCCTCATCCACAATTTGCCCCACCACACCGATAATTAATTGCAAATTGCCTGGGCGCCTCTTGAACTCGGCACCCGCTCCAGTAAACTCGTATGGAGTGGGACACCCATGTTGCGGCTCCGTTTCGACCGCTCTGAGAGAAGAGAGAGAGAAAACCATGGACAAAAGAACCGTATTCGGAATCGCTCTGTGCGCCGGTTTCGCAACCTCAGCACTCGCTGGTCCACAAACCTTCACCATTGCTGATGGAAACTCAAGCGCTGAGTTTGATGCTGCGTCTGGACAAATCAGCTGGGACATCGACGGCGTCAACCAAGTTTTCGCACAAGAATTCTACTTCCGTCGCGGAACAGACACTCGTGAATACAGAGTTGATTCTTTTAACCTGAATAATGTTGGTAACTTCACCCAAGACACCAACCCGTTCACAGACACGCGTGACGATGCATTCGGATCGCTCTTCACCGACGGTGCAGGTCTTGAAATCGAAACGCTCTTCACTATCCGCGGCAACGCCGCCGGATCAGGATCCGCTGACCTTGCAGAGCAAATCACCATCCGCAATATGGGTAACAGCGCCGTTTCTTTGAGCTTCTTCCAGTTCGTTGATTTCGACCTCGGCGGAACCGCATTCGATGACTTTGGTCAGATTGTTGGAGGCAACACCGCCCAACAATCCGATGGATCCGGATTCCAGATGAGTGAAACTGTTGCAACCCCACAACCAGTCGCATTCCAAATGGACAACTCATTTGTGCTCTCTGGACTCCTCCGGGATGGCGATATCGATAACCTTGACGGAACAAGCTCACATTCCGGAGATGTCGCATGGGCATTCCAGTGGGATATCACCCTCGAAGCAGGCGATTCCTTCCTCATCTCCAAGAACAAATCAGTTGTTCCAGCTCCAGGATCCCTCGCACTCCTTGCAGGTGCAAGCCTCCTCGGCACACGCCGTCGTCGCTGAGCAAAGCTGTATATCAACAAACTCAAGCACCCTGTCACCGGCAGGGTGCTTTCTCTTTTCCGCCAAATTAGCCAAATCCCAAACAAACACATCTATTTCCGATAATTAACCAGATATAAAACAATTCGTTGGCAATTTGAAAAACTGTCTTGCAATGCCACTTTCAACTGGGGTAAACTGGCCACAAGTGGGACGATTTATGCAGTTCTGTGCCGGCTGCTCTGAGAGAGAACAGAGAAAGAGAGATTCAATCATGTTCAAAACAACCGTAATCGCTGTTGCGTCGTGCGCAGGTATGGCGTCGGTCAGCCTCGCAGGTGGTGTAAATGTACTCGCAGATGCGAACTCAACCGCGACCTTCGACACAAACTCCGGACAAATCAGCTGGCTCGTCGATGGTATTGAGCAAATCTTCGCTCAAGACTTCTTCTTCCGCCGCGCATCGGACACCCGTGAATACCGAGTCGATGATGTGAACCTGTCACTCGACGGCATCTTCACTTCCGACACCAACCCATTCACCGACACAAGCCACGACGCACTCGCGCAGCTCTACTCGGACGGCAATGGACTCCAGATCGAAACGCTCTTCACCCTCCGTGGTGGTACCGCAGGCTCAAGCAACGCTGACCTCGCAGAGCAGATCACCATCCGCAACACGAGCAACGCATCAATGTCGCTCTCGTTCTTCCAGTTCGTCGACTTCGACCTCGGCGGAGACTTCTCCGATGACGCAGGCCAAATCGTCGGCGGCAACACCGCTCAACAAGCAGACAACGACTTCTCTGTTGCAGAAACAGTCGTCACCCCTGCTCCAACGCTCTTCCAAATGAGCAACGCTGTTGCGATGAGCGCATTCCTCAACGACAACGCCATCGATAACCTTGACGGCTCCGCCTCATTCGCAGGCGATGTCGGTTGGGCATTCCAATGGGACATCACCCTCGCAGCTGGTGAGCAGTTCATCATCTCGAAGGATAAGTCCATCGTCCCAGCTCCAGGTTCAGCAATGCTCCTCGGTGCCGCAGGCCTATTCGCCGGCCGTCGCCGCCGATAATACATCAAACTCTGAACTCCTCTGAAACCCCCGCAACGCCGGGGGTTTTTTCATACCTACACATTTCTTCTCTCCCAAGCTGTTCTCGGACCGCGATCCGCGCTCCCATGTTCACCTTCGAACACCTGTTCCATCTGTAACGGATCAAGTTCACCCATCACTCGCTCGCAACACCCTCAGTGATGGCATCTCCCTGATTGTGGTGTCTATTTGCACTGACACATCGCCGCTCAATGCTTTTATGACCGGCAACAAGAGAACACGGGAGAACAACAATGAAAAACACAACCACCGCAATCGCAATCATCGCCGCAGCAACCACCGTCGCATCCGCAGACATCATCGATATGAAGTACACCGGAGTCGGCGCAGGACGCAATGTCAAAATCAATATCAACGACTCATCATTCAACGCATTCGCAGGTGAGATCGAGCACCAGATCCAAGGCGCCGAATCCCCAAACACCTTCTTGAACGGCACCCTCTACACCTACTGCGCCGACATCACCGAGCATGTCGCCACCGACTTCTCGGAATACCAAGTCACCAGCGTAGACAATGTCCCACTCACCACCGGCACAGTCACCGCAATGAACTCCACCAAGTCCAGCGCGATCCGTGCACTCTACGCAACCACATTCGACGCACACCTCAACCGTGAGTTCGACAACACACAAGCCGCAGCGTTCCAGCTGACCATCTGGGAAATCGTCAACGACTACAACGGCGACGCGTCCTCCATCGATGTCACCGCAGGTTCGCTCACCTTCTCCAAAACCAACGGCAACGATCTGCAGAACAGCATCGTCAATGCTGTCGAAGGATTCAAGCAGAAGATGACCATCGGTCTCGAAGCCGGATGGGGTAACTTCGACGGCGTCGTCGGACTCGCAAACGCAGGTGCACAAGACCAGCTCGCTGTCCCAGCACCAGGAGCGTTCGCACTCCTCGCAGCAGGCGGCATGCTCACCACCCGCCGCCGTCGTCAGGCATAAAGCCCAAACGACACACAACCCCGCGTTTCTCTCAAAGCCCCGCTGTTTCCTCCGCAGCGGGGCTTGTTCTATCCACTGAAAGCACCCACCCCCACATCCCTACAATACATTGATGGAACAACTCCACTCCACATCCCAAACCGTCACCTTCCGGACGACAAACCCCCTCGCGCGATTCCTCTCCCTCTTCCTGTTCTTCCTCTTCATCATCCTCGGATTCATCATCGCCATCCCCCTCCTGATCATCGCCGCCGTCCTCGGCCTCGTCTTCTTCCTCTACCTCAAAATCAAAAACACCCTCACCCGAGCCCACCAACCCAACGGCCCCCTCGACGGACGACACAATGTCAAAGTCATCAACCCAGATGAATAAGACGAAGCGGCTCAAGCTCCGCCATCCAGCGTGTCCAAAGTGTGGCTATAACTTGACAGGGGCACCGAGGGACGAACAACAATATCTGTGCTCAGAGTGCGGAGTCACCTCAAGCAGCATCGATGTTCATTTCGCTCCGATCCAAGTCGGCCAAGTATTCAAACCTCTGGTGATTGCCATTGCACCACCGCTCTTAGCGACACTGGTCGGATACTTCATGATCTTTGTCACCTCATCTGGTGACATGCAAGTGGAACTACTGAACCTATGGATGGTTGTTTCGTTTTTCTTGAACCTCTGGTTTGTCCCGGTCGCACTATACTACACAGCTAAAGTTGCTGTATGGAAGGGTCCAAATGACTGGAATGGACCTTTGTTAACTTTGTTCTATCTCGGTGTTGGCTCTGCTTCAATTGTGTTTACAGGCTGGCTCGCAATGATGGCGATTGCGACCTCTATTAACTAAAGCAATCTGTTCATACAACTCCACCCCGAATCTGATTCGTCACCCCGCCCGGCTCCCCGTTCCCGATCACCTCCGCCTCCACCTTCACGATCGGGAGCACCTTCCAGCTCGAGTTCGTCAAAAACACCTCGTCCGCATCGAGCAGATCATCGATCGTCATCATCCGGACTTCGACCCCGATCCCCAGATTCTTCGCAACCTCCATAACACGCATCCGCGTGATCCCAGGAAGCACCGGACTCGGGAGCGCATGCGCCTCCCCACTCTCCTCGCCGCGAGCGATCGGAGTGATCAGCTTCCCACCCTGAACCACAAACAGGTTCGAAACACACCCACCGCTCAAGTGATTGCTCACCTGCAGCACGATCGACTCCGCCGCCCCCTTCGCCGCGCTCGTCTGCAGCTCCCGCAAGCGCCACCAGTAGTTGAGCGTCTTGTGCCCCGCCGTGGGATCCAGCGGATTGGCGCGCGCCTCCGCGATCGTCGCCATCACTCCGCTCTCGAACATCTCATCCGGATACGCCGTCGCCGGCTGCGCCTGAATCAGCACCGTCGGACGATGATTTGTCCCCCCGCCGCTCTGGAGCATGTTCAGGTCCCCGCCCGTCACCGTCAGCCGCACGCGCGTGTGCTTATACCGCGCCCGCCGCACCGTCTCCTCAACCGCCTCACCCAATGCGCCAGTCTTGAGATCATCGCTGAGCCCAAGCATCGCCGCCGATTCCTGCAAGCGATCCATATGCGCTTCCAGATCATCAACGACCACACCGTCCGCCGTGCTCAGCGCGTGCATTGTTTCAAACAACCCCACCCCGTGCTGCACCGACGCATCAAACGCCGAGAGCTTCGCCTCCTCGCGCGTCATCATCACGCCGTCCAAAAACACGCTCTCGCAGGTATCGCCGCTGTTCAGGTCTTCTTGCATCCCAAAGCGTACCCACCCCGCTCCTGTAATTCTTAGCCGTTAATCCTGAGCATCCGCCGCCATCTTCCGCGAATACGAACGCATGATCAACACAGGTGCAATCAACGCGATCAGATGCAACACCACGAGCACCCCATTCCTCGCGTAGTGAACCGATCGCACATTATCCTTCATTCCGAAGTTGATCCGCTCGAGCCCCTCAAGACACCCACACCCGCTCTCAAGCAGCACCGCATCGCTCACCAGCGACAGGTAGTAACTGAACCCGATGATGCTCAGCATCGAAAACACCAGCACCAAGCGTCCAAAAAACTTCGTCAACTCCGATCCCATCACAAAGACCAGAATCAACCCAAGCACCAACTCACCAGGCCCGACCCACCACATCAACCCATACATGCTCTGAGGCAGCACCGCATGCTCCGTCACCGTATCGACGAACGCATTCATGTCCGAGACCTTCGAGAACCCCGCGAGCACCCACATCACCATGATGATCCCCACACACACCCTCGGCACAATCATCCGCGGCGCGCGATGACGCTCAGCAGACGCATCCACACCACCACCCACCGACGCACCACCCATTCCATTGCTGATGTCCTTGGTAATCTCAGTTATCGGCGTATCTCGCATACCCCATATTCTCCATTACGCAAAGACCAACGACCGCTTCCCGAAATCGAGTTTCATCGCCTGCTTGGCAAGATAGAGCGTCTCTTCCGCCGCGTTGTTCGCCTGTTCGGTATGCGCCCGCAGCAGCTCCAGCACCTTCTTGTCCCCCTCTTTCCCCTCATAAGGCACGCGCCGCTCACGCATCGGCTCCAGCAGCTTGTCAATATGCTCCGCGACCTCCACCTTCACATGACCATCCCCGATGTTGTCCCCCTTGCTGTACGCCTCTTCCAGCTCCTTGATCCGCTCATCATCGCGAATAAACGCACGAACATAATCAAACAACGCATTATGGATATCGCCAGGCTCATCCATCGCCACGCGCCCCGTGTACAGCCCCCCCATCTTCTTCTTGATCTGCTTAAAGGTATCCGTCAGGAAGATCGCATTATTCAGCGATTTGGACATTTTGTGCTTGCCATCCGTCCCGATCAGACGCGCCACGCGCCCAACCTTCCCCTCCGGGATCGGGAACAACCCACCCGCGCTCACATAGTCCTCATCCTCCGTATGCGAATCGACGCCGCAGTACATCTGATTAAACCGACGCGCCACCTCTCGGCAAGGCTCAATATGCGCCAGCTGATCCTCACCAACAGGAACAAGCTCCGGACGGAACAACAAAATATCCGCGCACTGACCAACCGAATACATCGGGAACCCAAACGAGTAGTTGTCCCCCAATCCCTTCGCATCCAGCTCACTCTTGAGCGTCGGATTCCGCATCACCCGATTAAACGGCAGCAGCATCGCAAGATACCAACTCAGCTCCGCAATCCCAGGGATCTCCGTCTGCAAGACAAACGTGGACTTCTCCGGATCAATCCCGCACGCGATCCAGTCCTTGATAATGTCGATCGTCGATCGACGGATCTCGTCAGGCTTATCCGCCCGCGTCGTAAACGCGTGCATGTTCGCGATCAGAAAGAAACACTCATACTGATCCTGCAGCGCCACCCGATTCTCAAGCGACCCCACCCAGTGCCCCAGATGAAGCTGCCCCGTAGGGGTATCACCAGTCAAAATCCGTGCACGCGATCCGTTGGCAGTTTTCTCACTCATAGACCACGATCGTAGCGCGATCCGCCCCATAACGGCTCAATTCACCCCCGTTTCACCCAATCTCCATCACCAGTTTCTCATTGCATCCCCATCCCACCGATGGTACAGTGAACAGTCCAAAGGAGAGGGACCTCATGAACAACACCCCAGCGCACAGCCGCTCGATCTCCCGCCGCCAGTTCGTCGCCGCCGGAGCCGCGACCGCAGCCACCGCCGCGATGAGCGCCCCCGCGCTCGCTCGCGCGGACTCTGCTCAATCTACCAGACCCCTCCCCGCGCCATCGCTCGCCAAGCTCCTCCGCTCGCAAGACGATCCCACCCGCGCCAAGCTCTCGCGCTCCTTCAGCGACACCAACCGCACCAGCCCCCTCATCAAACCAACCCTCGCCCTTTCCCCGCTCCCCTGCCTGAGCAGCCGCGTCCAGAGCGACTCGTCCCTCACCATCGAGGTCCTCCACCCAACCCCAAACGCCTACGCGATCCTCTACAGCGCCCACAACATCGAGATCAAAGATCAAAGCATCGCCGCCTACCCCGCCTCGACTCAGATCAACGCGCCGCGCGACACCCGCAACCGCGTCACCCTCCGCATCACGCAGCGGACCCCATCTTCCAAACGCGTCAAAGAAATCACCATCCCCGCATCATCCGCGAGCGAGTTCCTCCTCGCGATCCCCACCGCTCACCACGCAAGCAACGCCAGCTGGCGCTTCAGCAGCGCCCAGCTCGATGAAGCCGGGAACATCACCAAACTCATCAACCCGCTCCCGGGCGTCTCGTCCCGCTGCGCGTATTTCAAACTCACCATCGAAGAAAGCACAGGAGTCTAACTATGGAACCGTTCATCGGACAAATCATGCTCTTCGCAGGCAACTTCGCCGTCCGCGGCTGGGCGCTCTGCAACGGACAACTCCTCCCAATCAATCAAAACGCCGCGCTCTTCTCCATCCTCGGAACCCAATACGGCGGTGACGGACAAACAAACTTCGCACTCCCTGACCTCCGCGGACGCGTCCCCATCCACATGGGACAAGGCCCAGGTCTCTCCAACCGACCAATCGGATCCAAGTCTGGCGCTGAAACACACACCCTCACCACCAACCAAATCCCTTCGCACAACCACAACGCCATCCTCCGCGCCTCAGACGCCGAAGGAACCTCAGCATCTCCCACCGACCTCATCATCGCCAAGTCCGGTTCAGGAGACCCAGACTACAACGGCGCCGAGATCAACTCCGCCCTCCGTAGCGACTCCATCGCTGTAGGAAACACCGGCGGAAACCAATCCCACAACAACATGCAGCCGTACCTCACCCTCAACTACCAAATCGCACTCGTCGGGATCTTCCCCTCACGCGACTAAAGCCCGAGCAACCGCAAGAGGTCCACCATGATCATCCCGACCACCACCGCCGCACTGCTCACACTCCTAACGAGCACCGCGATCTTTGACCAAGACTCCGGAGAGCTCTCCCCTTCGGACTCAACCTGGGATCGCGTCGCCCAGACCGGCGCCATGGACCTCGGCCCCTGCAACACCCAAGCGATCGACTCGATCAACAACGCCGTCGCCTACGACGTCTACTACGTCCGCGCCGCAAACAACTCCACACTACTCGACATCTCCGCCTTTTCGCTCCACCCAAACCCCATCGACTTCGACCCCATGCTCATGGTCTACTGCGGCGTCTTCGATCCAACAATGCCAAACGTCAACCTCGAAGAAATCGACGACGACTCCGCCGGATACCCAAACGCGATGGTCCTCTCCTCAAACTTCGCAAACCCCGACACTGTCTACTCCGTCGTCGTCAGCTCCTACTCCAACTACCCACCCTCACGCTACGGCGACTACGCCATCGAAATCGGAACAGGACTCTACTTCTCCACCGCATGCCATCCCGACTTCAACGGAGACGGCAACCTCAACTTCCTCGACATCTCAGAGTTCCTCGCCCTCTACGCAGCCATGGACATCCGCGCCGACTACAACCACGACGGAAGCTACAACTTCCTCGATGTCTCCGCATTTCTCAATGACTTCGGAATGGGTTGCCCCTAAGCGAATCCCTACACACCAGTCTGCGATGCATCCGCGTTGATCATCAACGCCATCAGCACATTCAGAGCATTGAAACACATGTGCATCATGATCGGGACCCCAACCCGCTTTGTCCGCTCGTACGCGATCCCACAGCTCATCCCAACCGCAAAGATCGGCAGCAGCGCATGCCAAGGCACCGAGTTCTCCCCGCCAAGCCGATGCATCCCCGCAAAGATCAATGAACTGAAAATGATCGCAAGCCAGGGACTCTTGAGCCATTTGATCAGCGCCCCCTGCAAAAACACCCTGTAGATCAGCTCCTCAACAAACGGCGCCCCGATCACTGCCGCGATCACAATTGCCCATACCCAAGGATTGCCAGGCTCATTCTCAAGCTTCACCAAAGTCGGATGCGCCATGTTGTTCGGAGCCGCGCTCTGCGTCTGTGTGTAAATCCACACCCCAAGCATGTTCATCAGCTCGATAAACGGATACGCCAGCACAAAGCACCCAAGCCCGACCGGCAGATCCAAGAAACTCAAGCCCAGTCCAGAGTTCTTCGTCCCCTCACCATCCCCAGCACTCGCGCTCCGCTTAAGCACAAACAGCATCCCGAGTCCCGCGATCATCCCAAACAGAAAGTACCCCACCGTATTGATCGCATCCATCTGCGTCGCGTCATACCCCTGTTCCTGAATCCATTGGATCTGACTGATCAGCTGCGGCGCCGAACTCGCCGCAAGGAAAACCATAAAGATCGCAAACAACCACACCACGCTCGGAAGCGAGTCCACATCCCGCAGCCCCGCCTTCGCGTACCCGCCCGGACGCAGCAATCCGCCCGCAAACAACAACGCGATCACCAAGAGCAGCGACACCCCCAGAAACACCAGCTTCCACTGCTGCATCGTCTCCACCAAGTCCCCCACACTCTGATCCTGCACCCCGCTCGTGTCCACGGCCTGCGCCATCGCCTCGGGAGCAACGCCCCCAAAAACAGCCGCAATAATCACACACATGACCACACCTGAACCCATCCCACCAGTGCTCGAAGAAATCATCGCCCACAAACGCGAGCAAGTCGCCGCCGAGAAAGCCGACACCCCACTGTCCACACTCGAGTCGCAAGCATCATCCAATGAACCCCCACGCGACTTCTTCGCCGCACTCACCGAGCACCCGCGCCACGAATCCATGGCCGTCATCGCCGAAATCAAACGGCGCAGCCCAAGCGCCGGTCTGATCCGTCCCGAATACGACCACCCTGATTTCGATCCATCAGTCATCGCGCAACAGTACTCCAATGCAGGCGCATCGGCCATTTCCTGCCTCACAGACCAAAAG
>WUAJ01000048.1 GCA_009827215.1 Phycisphaeraceae bacterium | reverse complement strand
GCGTCGCGTGTCAAGCGATCAAAGATGATTCGACTGAGAAGCGAATGTGCCGAGTTGGACCTATTGTCATCGAGGTCCACGCATCGAAGGTTGCGTTCATGAGTGCCCATCGGAGTCTGGATCCAGGTCTGGATAAAGGAGTTCCCAATGACTGAATCTGCACCAACCGTTACCCTCGTGGGACACTGTCGTCCAGACATGTTCGCGCTCACCTCAGCGATCCGAGGATTCATCCCCTCCGCGAATGTGGTCGGGATCAACGATGAGTCGCAGATGAGCGAACCGACGGATTTGTACGTCGTCAACCGCATCCTCGACGGCTCGTTCGACAACGAATCAGGGATCGAGCTGATCCGGAATCTGGATGAGGGCGCTGCTCCCGCGATGCTCATCACCAACATCGAAGAACACGCACAGACAGCGCTCAAAGCGGGCGCTGTTCCGGGGTTTGGCAAAGCAAACATGCGGAGCCCCGAAGCACAGGCCGCGCTGCTCGCAGCGCTCAAGATTGAAAGCACAGCAGAATGATCGACACGAGTATCAAAGTCTCCGAATACCAAGCACGCCGCAAGAATGTCTTGTCGGCACTCAAGGGCTCCGTCGGGGTCGTCTTCGCTGGAGACGGCGCGCCTCCGCTGCGTGGTGAGTGGTTCCCGAACTTTGACTTCAAGTACCTGACAGGGATCGGCAACGAGCCCGGCGCGTGCGTGATCTTTGATCCGACGAATCCCGATCCAAGGCGCAAGATCATGCTGCTGCTCAAGCCGGTCAATCCTGAGATGGATGTCTGGGATGGGTACCGCGATCTCGTCGATGAGAAGCTCCGCAAGAAGCTAGGTTTCGAATCGATTTTCCGCACCAACTTTCTTCCCAGACTGCTCGGAGAAGCCGCAAAGCGGACTAAATCGATGACCTGTCTGCATCCGCTCAGCACATACACACAACCCGTGTCTCCCGATCTGGACATCTTCCAGAAGCTCAGCGGACGAATCCCAGGGAGCTCGATCCAGGATCAATCGGAACTGATCACGAGCCATCGCATGGTCAAGAGCGCCTCGGAGCTCAAGCACATCCGCAGTGCAATCAAGGCGACTGCTGAAGGAATCGATCGTGTGCTCAGAGCATCCAAAGCAGGAATCAACGAGCGTCAGCTCCACAACACGCTCGTTTCGGGATTCACCGACATGGGCGCCAAAACCGTCGCGTTCAATCCGATCGTCGGCTCAGGGATCCGCTCCACGATCCTGCACTACAAAGAGAACGATCAGCTCACCAGTGACGGCGACCTCATGGTCCTCGACTGCGGCGCTGAGATCAACGGCTACGCATCAGACATCACACGCACCTTCCCAGTCAACGGCAAGTTCACCAAGCGCCAGAAGCAAGTCTATGAGATCGTCCTCAAAGCACAGAAAGCGTCCATCGCAGCCGTCAAGCCGGGAGCGACGATGGTGCAGGTCGATCAAGCGGCTCGCAAGGTCATCACCGACGCGGGATTCGGAGACTACTTCCTCCACGGCATCGGTCACCACCTCGGACTGGAAACCCACGATCCGGGAATCCAGAGCGCCAAGCTCAAGCCTGGGATGGTCGTGACCATCGAGCCTGGGATCTATCTGCAAGACGAGAAAATCGGGATCCGCATCGAGGACGACATCCTCGTCACCAAAGACGGGCGACAGAATCTGTCGAGCGCGATCCCCAAGAGCGTCGCGGACATCGAAGCGGCGATGAAGAAGATGTAATCGCTCGAACGCCGAACGCTCGACTGAGCACTTCACAGAGCAACTGGATCATCCCCTCCCCCAACGGATGATCCAGTTGCGTTTTTAGACCGTTACGAACGATCCATCTGTACCATCCCCTCCCCCAGGTGATGGTACAGATGGATCATGTGTACCAACACTGATACATAAATCCACTTTTTTCTCTAAAAACCCATCTGTACCAACACGCTGGGTGGGGGGTTGGTACACATGCTCTGAGTTGAAGTGGATCATCATCCATCTGTATCATCTGCCGAGGGAGTAGATGATACAGATGGATGAGCCGTTAGGCGTTGACACATTCTGTTGATACGGATGTGTAAAGAAAGGGCAGGATACAGATGCGAAGCCATAGCCTAGTTGTTGCAATACTCGTGTGCTTATTGGTTGGCTGTAGTAAATCCGAACCGAAGAAAGCGGAGTTCAATGCTCAAGTTGACTTGGGATCCACAGAATTAGAGTTCTCTGAACAAGGTAAAGCATTAATAGAAGATGCAAATCGTGATTTAGAAGCCGATAAGATTCCGAAATATTCAATTGTGTATGTGATAGACGATCATGGGGAACGGCAATACTACGCATTGCATCTGTTCCGTACAAGGTCAACGGTTGATCCGGGTGACTACTTTGGCCCGTTCCCAGATACGCTTGAGCTGATCAAAATTCGATGGTTGTACGATGTCTTTGGAATGGACCCATCCCGTGGAGGAGGTTACATAGGAGCTTTCATCGAACGGCGAGAGCTGCTCGAGCTGAGTGATGCTGAGCGAGAACTCTACAATGAACAAGCATTCAATTACGCTGTCGAAAGAGGAATCATTGAGCCTGAGGATTAAGATTTGTTGTCCAAGCATGGTACTCGGTTTGATTTTTCTTCAATAGTGTGTCCTTGTGTGAGCAAGCAGCAGGTGCGAATACGGAACCACAGTCTTGTTGTTGCAGTGTGTGCAGGATCACTGTTCTGTATGTTTGGGCTTGTCTGTATTTCTTGTTCAGAGTCGAGTACGGCTTCAATACACGCCCAAGGCGATCAAACTAGCAGCAATGCGTCGTCTCTGGAGCGATGGTCAGAACTCGCAGAGCAGACATCTCTCAGTAGATCTGGAAGTGGTACGAGGTTTGTCTTTGCAGTTGCGACCAATGCAGATTCTGATCGCAATAACAGCTCAGATCAGCTTTACTATCTGGGAACTGTGGGAGCGTCGTCTGGGAGTGTTTCGATTCAACACTCCGAGCTGGGTGCTTTGACAATTTCAGAGATCAAAACTGTGTTTACGATTGCCGCACGATATTGGACATGCAGTTGGTCATTGCTGGATGACAGCGAAGAGCTCGAAGCATTGCTCACTCAGTCAGGTAAGAATGCTCGGAGATTGTCCGAAGAAGAAGCCGCCTTAATCTCAGAGACATTACAAAATATCAAGCCATAGAACCGTTGGGTGGTGGGGGATGATTCAGTTGCTCAGCCAACCAATTTCTTCGCGTCCGCGATCAGACGATCGACCTCGTCGGGATCGTCGTAGCGGTAGAGGCCGATGACTGTGCGATCAGGTCCCAGCAGGATCAGACGCGTCGGGTGATTAATGAGTCGGCCGTTGTCCTCGTCTTCGCTGGGATCACCCAGATCGAACTTGAGCCCGTCCATGACCATCGTGCGGACGATCGAGGGATCTCCGGTCGCGAACGCCCAGCGTTCCGTGTCGCAGCGGTAGTTGGTCGCGTACTGATCAATCACGGCCGGGGTGTCCACGTTCCCGTCAATCGAGATGCTCATGAATCGCAGGTCCGTGCCCTCGGTCGCCATCTGCACACGCAGCATCGATTGCGTCATCCCTGGACACCAGAGCGGACAACTCGTGAAGAAGAAATCGACGACGGTGTACTGACCATCGAGCGCCTCGTGCGTGATGGGTTCGCTGTAGCGATCCGTGAGCGTGAACTCAGGGACATAGAAATCGGAGTACAGATTCGCTGAATCTTCAGTTTCCAGTTCCTGCATAGGTTGAACTTGATTGGAACTCGACCCCTGATTCGACGAGATCATGATGTAGACCACGATCCCAAGAGCCGTGAGCATGAAGAGTCCGAGCGAAAGCGAAAGAGTCTTTAGATTCATGCGAGAGTTTAGACCCGCCGCGACGCTCGTCCCATGACCGCGATCGCGAGCACCACACACGCTCCAGCAAACGCGAAGGTAATCAGCCAATCCAGACCAGTCGGCATCCCCTCGATCCCGACCATCCCGACGGAGGATCGGATCGCGCCGTGCGCCCAGGTCAGCGGATTGCACAGCGCGATCACCCTCAGCCAACCCGCGGCGTCGTTGATTGGGAAGACCGCGCCAGAGGTCAACCACATCGGCATGAGGACCGCGTTCATGATGCCGTGGAAGCCCTGTGATGAGTCCACGATCCACGCGAGTCCCAGTCCCAGTCCGATCAGCGCGATCGAGATCAGCGCCAATCCAGCGCACGCGCCAAGCACACCAACCACGCTGAGCTGCACCCCAAGGAACGGCAGCGCTGCGAGGACGACCAATCCCTGTACCATCGCGACAAGCGCTCCAGCGCCGACTTTCCCGACCACAATGCTCCATCGAGGAGCCGGCGAGATCAGCGCGGCTCGCAAGAACCCATCATGACGATCCTGAATCAACGAGATCGACGCGAAGATCGATGCGAACATGACCGTGAGCGACGCGACGCCGGGGATCATGTACGCCGTGAGGTTGGCATCCGTGTTGTCCTGTCCGATCGCGCTGGAGAAACCGCCGACGATGAAGATCCAGATCAGCATCGGGGTCAGCACACTCGCGATGATCCGCGAGGGTTGGCGCACCTGACGGATCAGCTCGCGTTTCCCAAGACCGATCGCCGCTTGGAAGCCGTTCATGCCGGACCTCCGATGCTCTCAGCAATCCCAGCGCGTGCATGCCAGAGGTACACATCCTCCAGCGTCGGCGCCGCGAGCGTGACCGAGATTGGATCTCCTGGAACCTGCGGGGCGTGCTGAGCGTCCGCGTGCGAGATCAGCACATCCGTTCCGCGATGCACGCTGGAACACCCGATCTCCTTGCACCAGGATTCGAGTGTGTCATACTTACCCTCGTCCCGGAGCTGCACCCTCAGGACTCGTTCTCCGAGCGCGTCGATGAGTTCGCTTGGTGAGCCGTCGACGACGACCTTGCCGTCGCTCATGAGGATCACCCGATCCGCCTTGCTCGCTTCTTCCGTCAGGTGCGTCGCAAACAGCACCGCCATAGACGACTTCGAGCGGATGGAATCAATCGCGGACCACAGCGAGGCACGCGCCTCGACATCCAGACCAGTCGTGGGTTCATCGAGCAGCAGCAATCCCGGACTTGGGAGCAGCGCCCGCGCCAGATCCACGCATCGCTTGAGACCACCAGAGAGCCGGCGCACCTGCTGGTCGATCCGATCCACGATCCCGAGCGTCTCAATGAGTGCTTGGGTCGAGCCGTTGATCGAGTCTTTGCTCATGCCGTGGAGATCACCCGCGAGCCGAAGGTTCTCACGCACTGTCAGCAGCTCATCGAGCGCCGGCGTCTGGAACACGATCCCGAGCCCATTCTCGTATCCACGATGCACAGTCCCCTCATCAGGGAACACTGTCCCGCTCAGGACGCCCATGAGCGTGGACTTGCCCGCGCCGTTGGGTCCAAGGAGCGCGACAGATTCGTGTCCGATGCTCAGCGAGACGCGATCGAGCGCGACGCGATCGCCGTCCTTGTTGGGATAGACAACGCGGAGCTGATCCACCTCGACGCAGCGCATCACAGCACCCCGCGGACGAACGCTTCGATGACAAACACCGCCATATATAGAGGCAGATGAATAATCGATCCAAAGAACACCACGCGAGCGGAGCGATCCGTCCGAAGACGCGCGAACCTGATCGACAGCCAGACGAGCATCAATCCAAGCAGCACACCCGCGGCTCCAGTTGCCCAACCACTGAGCTCAGGAATGTATTCGAGCGGAAGCAGCGAGATCGGGATCAGCAGGAGCGACGAGAAGATCATCGCCGCGGCGGTGTGGTTCCCCGATTCATCCACGCTCGGGAGCATCCGGAACCCACCCTTGTCATAATCCACTCGGCACATCCACGCGATCGCAAAGAAGTGGGGGAGTTGCCACACAAACATCAGCGCGAACAGCATCAACCCGATCGGATCAGTCAACGGCTCAAACCCGATCCCAGGCGCTACCGCGGTCGTCCCGATCATCGTCGGAAGCGCGCCGGGAACAGCACCCACAAGCGTATTGGTGATCGTCTTGGTCTTGAGGGGCGTGTACATCACCACATAGCTGATTGTGGTGAAGACAGCAATCAGCGCGGGCATCAATCCCAGCGTCCACCACAGCACTCCCGATCCCACGATCGTGAGCAGTAATCCGAACCACAGCACAAACATCGGACTCAGCCGCGTCGATGGGATCGGACGCGTCTTGGTCCGATCCATAAGCGCATCGAGGTCCGATTCGTACCACATGTTCAGCGCATTGGCACCTCCAGACGAGAGGGCTGTTCCGATGACGCATCCGATGATCATGATGATCCAGTTGCTCAATCCGGTCAGCTGATAGTGGAGGCCACCGATCAGCAATCCGACCAGAGCCGTGATTGTGACCAGCTTCGTGATCCCAGGCTTAGTGAGCTCCACGCACGCACTCAAGAGACTCGAAGTCATCGCTTCGTTGGTGTCCGTGCTCTTGTTTTCGCTGATGGCATCGCTCACAACAGATCGTAGCCCGATTCAATCAGGGGTTGGGACAACCAGATCAACCCAGACCGGGAAATGGTCCGATGCGAACCCCTCATCGTCCAGCACGCCGTGCCTCCACACCCCAGCATCGAGGACCTCGCAATCCGACGAGGGCAGCACATAATCCACACGCAAGCGGAAGGACGAGGTATCCATCTCATCAAGCCGCTCAACCCCGACACACGAGCGGGGCTCGACATCCGGCGCGACCTGCTGACTGCTCAGCAGATACGTCCCGATCGGATTCCCCAGAGAACTCCCGTCTACCGGATCCGCGTTCAGATCACCCATAATCACAAAGGGCGCGTCATTTGCCAGTCCCCCACGAACCCCAGCATCGTCGTAGAGCGATCCCTCGTCGTCGATGTATGCACGGATCAGCTTGATCTCGTCGCGATTCCGATGCTTGTTCCGCATCTCGGGACCATCAAACGCCGGCGGAGTGGGGTGGGAAATCAACGCGTGGAGCACCGCGCCATTGGGGAGCGTGATCGGGACATCCGCGAAGGTCTTGGACGACAGACGAAAGATGTCCCACGCTTGATCGCTGTAGTAGTTTGACCCATCCGGATTGGTTGGTGCGATCGCGTCTGGTAGGTCTTTCCACAGGAACTGCTGGAATGTCCTGACGGCATCGGTGTTGATGGTGAGTCTCGGATCGACGAGCAGCGCCATGCCGTATTGTCCTGGGAACCCTCCGAATCCGAAGCAGTCCCCGCCGTAGTCTCGTTGCTCTTGAGTTTGTCTTGATGTTTTGGGTGGGATGGTCGGATCAACCGTCCCCGAACCATCGAGATCGATCCCGCTGTGGACTCCGGTGTTGGTCGCTGGCGTGAAGCTGATCATGTCAATCGGCTGCAGACCCGATGCTTGCGGAACCGTGAGGTAGTTTCGGATAAACAACTCCGCGGTGCTCATCTGCTCGCTGGAGTGGTCGTCTCCCTGCAGTGTTTCGATCTCGTTGAGCAGCAGCACATTGGGACGGATTCGCTGGATGACCTCCGCGAGGCGCTCGAGCCGACGATTGCCTGGTTCAATCGCTTCGCTGTGACGGACATCCTCGAGATTGAATGTCATCACACGGATCAGGGTGTCCGCGCCAAGCGAGGGAGCGCAAAGCACAAAGCCCAGCAGAATCGAGGCGAGCGGAATCCGTAAGCGTGCTATCATGCTCTATTGAAGCAGCTTCAAGGCACCCAAGCCAGCGATCTGCACAATCTTGCCCCGATAGCTCAGCTGGATAGAGCAGCGGACTTCTAATCCGCAGGTCGTAGGTTCGAATCCTACTCGGGGTGTTTTCTATGCATGCGTCTCCCACATTAGATCCCGCGCATGTCGCGATCATCGGAGCCGGCGCTTCGGGACTGATGACCGCGATCTCCATCGCACGCTCACTCGCTTCGCAAGGGATCGATCCAAGATCCAATCGCATCCTCCTGATCGACGGCGCCAACAAGATCGGCATCAAGATCCTCGTCGCCGGAGGTGGACGCTGCAATGTCACCCATCACGTCGTCGATGAGCATCAGTACGCGACGACCAAACCCCCGATCATCCGCTCGGCGATCAAACGCTTCTCCGCACAAGACAGCATCGACTTCTTCGAGCAGCTCGGGGTCACCCTCAAGCAAGAACCCACGGGCAAGATGTTCCCGGCCACCGACGACGCGCACACCGTGCTCCACGCGCTGCTCGACGAGGTCGATCGTCTTGGGATCACCATCCTCCATCCGTGGCGTGTCGAGCGCGTCGAGCACTCAGAAGACGGATTCATCATCCACAGCGATCGCGAGCACCCCCCGATCCATGCGGAGCGTCTTGTGCTCGCAACAGGAGGCAAAGCGCTCCCCAAGTCTGGTTCGGATGGACATGGATACGCCATCGCCCAATCCCTGGGACACACGATCACCAAGGACATCCTCCCGGCTCTGGTCCCGCTGGTCGCTGATCCGCGAAGCAACTGGGTCAGGGAACTCTCCGGCATCAGCTCGAGAGCGACGATCCACGCCGTGAGCTCGACAGGAAAGCGTCTCAAATCATTCACCAACGATCTGCTCTGCACCCATTTCGGATTGTCAGGTCCCGGACCGATGGATGTCTCCCGATACCTGAGCAGTGCCAAGCTGAGCGACAAGGGGGCGCATCTCCAGATCAACTGGATCCCAGACGCATCCTTCGATCAGATCGATAGCGAACTCTCAACGCTGGGAAAGGCGCAGCTCATCACGCACCTGCGTTCGTTGATCCCGGAGCGTCTCGCGCGATCGCTCTGCGAGCAAGCGGGGGTCGATCCCAGCATGCCTGGACATTCGATCACGCGTGAGCAGCGTCGATCGCTTTCGCACCTGCTCACCCAGTGCGCTGTCTATATCCAGTCGGATCGAGGATTCACCCACGCCGAGGTCACCGCCGGAGGGGTGCCGATCGAGGAGATCAATCGCAAAGACTTCGCGTCAAGAGCATGCGACGATCTGTGGCTCGTCGGAGAAATACTCGATGTCGATGGACGGATCGGTGGATTCAACTTCCAGTGGGCATGGTCAACAGGAATCATCGCCGGGAACGCGATCGCCAAATCGATCAGCAGCTCAGTCACTCAGGGGGACTGATCGCGTGCCTGCTCTAGCACTGACATCCGTGCTCGGCTCTTCTGTGTCCGAGCATGATCAGCGCCGAATGTTGCCTCAATCACAGGATGACTGAGCTGAAACGCTCGCTGTGCGTCATCATACTTCCCGAGTTTGGTGAGACATTCGCCATAGTTGTTCCGGAAGAGCGCGAGGTAGTAGTGGTTTGGTGGAAGCAGCGCCTCGCACATCGCCATGAGCTTCTCGAACAGCGCCTCGGATTCTTCGAGCCCGTAGTTGTTCATCAGCAGCATCGCGAGGTTATTGATCGGCGACCAGGTCTCGGGGTCCACGCCACCGGAGGCCCGTTCTCGGATATCGATGACCTCGCGGTACATCGAAGCCGCCTCATCGACCTTGCCTTGATCCTCAAGGAGATACGCGAGGTTGCCCATCAGCACGAGCGTCTTGGTGTGTTCATTGCCGAATCGTTTCCGATGACCCTCGAGCGAACGCTTGGTCAGCACTTCCGCTTCATCGAGCTCACCGATCTGAATGAGAGCCGCGCCGAGATTTCCCATCGACAGCAGTGTCGAGAAGTGATCTTCGCCGAGCACGCGGATTCTGCGATCGCACACATCGCGGAAGATTTCAATCGCTTCTTGGTCGCGTCCTTGCTTCTGAATCACGCTCGCGAGCACATCACGAGCAACGAGCGTTTGCGGATGATCCGCACCAAACGCCGAGAGCCGGCGTTCGACTACCTCGTTCATGACCGTTTCGCTCTCTGCGAGCCGTCCGATGTCCTTGAGTGCGACGCCGCGATTGTGCATCACGATGAGCGTTTCTTTATGATTCGCTCCCAAATGCTCAGAAAGAATCTCCTCGCACGCGGCCCACTCTTCGAGTGATTTATCATGCTGTCCGCGCATGTGATGGATCCGCGCCAGTGAACTCCGCAGCTTCGCGGACTCGACGGGCATCCCCAGTGTCTGGATCACCTCGTCCGCTTCATTCAACAAATTTTCTGCTTCGTCGTATTGGCCAAGCTCTGTGAGGACGAGCGACAGTGTGCTCTTTGCATCCGCCGTGAGCGAGCTTTGGTCACCCATTGACTCCCGCGTGACCCGAACCATCTCTCGTGCGTGCTGCTCCGCAGCAGTCAGGTCTCCCAATCCGAGATAGGTGTTACTCAGCGCCATGCGGATGGTCGCATGGACTCCGGGGTGATCAGCAAGATCCGATCCAACCGTAAGGGAAGCGGTATCGAGAACCTCGCGGACCGTGAGTTCTTCGCCGAGAGTAGACCCAGGATCCGCGGATCCGAGCATGTCGACCATGAACCGGTTGACCGCGATCGCTCGTGCGCGTTCTTCTTCCGCAAGCCTGCGCGCCAAATCCGCTTGCTCGCGCTGTAATTCAGCGGTCGCCCACCCCTTGGTCGCTCGTGCCGCTTGATAACTCGCGGCGACCACGCCAACAAGCAGCACCATCAACACCAAGCATGCAAGACCAACAAGCGCTTTATTCCGACTGACAAACTTGCGTCCGCGATACCAGCGCCCGCCATTCATCGCCTCAACGGGTTCGTGATGCAGGTAGTTTCGTAGATCCCCGGCAAGCTCCGAAGCCGCGGCATAGCGATCCGCACGCACTGGTGCCATCGCTTTGGTCACAATCGCGCGGAGCTCTGGATCCAATCCGCTTGTGTCGAGTTTCGGGGGTTGACAGACCACTTCCAAAGCATCCTCAATAGTCTTCCCATTGAGTCGATTGGGGAGTTGTCCTGTCAGCACCTCATGGATCATGACCCCCAACGCAAAGACATCGGTCCGCAGATCAATGTCCGTGTCCCGCCGCAGTTGTTCTGGACTCATGTATGGGATGGTCCCGACGAGTTCTTTGACTCCAGAATCCTGTTCGAGCGACTTTGCGACACCAAAGTCCAGCACACGCGCGCGTCCATCCTCATCCACAACGATGTTCGCGGGCTTGAGATCCCGATGCACAATACCTCGCAGGTGCGCGTGCTCAATCGCTTCACAGATGGTCCTGAGGAGCTCCACGCGTGCTTGGAGACCAAGACTCCCTGCGTAGTGATCCAGTTCCTTCCCTTGCACATACTCCATCGCGAAGAAAGGGTGGTATCGACCATTCCGCTCGGTCTGTCCGGACTCGTAGATCGTCGCAATTCCCGGATGCTTGAGCTTCGCAAGCGATTCGGTTTCAAGATCAAATCTGCGGAGCCGAGTCTCGGTCATCTTCTCCGCGTTCATGATCTTGAGCGCGACGGGGCGTTTGGGATTCTGCTGCTCTGCGTGGTAGACAGTCCCCATCGCACCGCGTCCAAGCATGCCTTGGATTTTGAAGTTCCCGAACCAACTTCCCGGTTCAAGGATCAGATCACCACCCGTGTCGGATGGCTCTTCGTCGTGAGAGAACTCCATCGTCTGCGATTCCTGGAGCTCGATGAGTGTCAGGACCTTCTTGCGAAGATCCGAATCCGTATCACACACACTGTCGAGATAGGTATCGCGCTCGTTGCCTTGCAATCGTCCCGCATGCAGCGCGATGTCCCTTGGATCCATCTCCATCGTGTACCTATCTATACCACAGGATCAGCGTCCAGTTCATCGGATTCGCTGTTCATGCTTCGAGGATCCGTCAGAATCGGCATCGGTATGATCTTATCAGACGCGGATTGGCTGCTCGACTCGCACACCTTTTGGGAGGTAGGGGAGCAGTTCTTCAGGGACCCGCTTGAGTCCTCGTCGCAGTGCCTTCGCGACCGCATACTCCAGAGACTCATGCATCCGTTGATGCACACGCTCGGTCACATTCAGTCCCAGTTCTTCCATCTTCTCGATCGAGAACTTCCACGCGTAGTACTCCTCCAAACAGCGCGGCTTGTAAGTCCCGAACCCAATCGCATGGTGTCCGATCTCGTGAAGGAACACAGCCGCGGACATCGGTCCCTTGGGTTTGGGAGATTCGATCAGTTTGGACACGCTCCCGTCCTTGTAGGTCACTTGCCAAGCAACACCTGACATAGATGTGCGCCATTTCCGGACACGCACGCCGTGCTCCGCGAGCATCTGCTTGGTGATCTGCTCGTAGCGGAGCTGCATCGGAGTCTCGCGTTTGAGCGATGGTGTGCTCTTTGCATGCACCGGGACAGGGGCTGGCTTTTTCCTCCGATTCGGAGTCAGCAGATCCCAG
>WUAJ01000047.1 GCA_009827215.1 Phycisphaeraceae bacterium | reverse complement strand
TTCTCATCTCCGGCGGTATACATTCCGAACGCCATGAGCGAGCCGTCATCGTTAGGAGCTGTCCATGCGATGGTGGTCAATCCGCTTGGATCCACGGTCTGAGGATCGAGAAGCACGCGTTCGTCGCCGTCAAGACCCTCACGCACATAACGCACCGCTTGAGGCTGAGCGCCTTCCCGACGAGAGTAGAAGTAGCGATTGCCATACGCGCTTGGGGTCCCAATAGATGGAACCTCCATCAGCTCACGCAGGCGATCTTCCAGTGCTGCACGCCCCGGCAGGTTGTCGAGCACAGAGCGGGTGTAGCCGTTCTGACCATCAGTCCATGAAACGACATCATCAGTCAACAGACCCATGTTGTTCGGATCAGAGTTGTCGCCTTCGAGCCAGCGGTATTCATCGACGACTTTCTCGCCGTGGATCGTGTCCGTGACCGGTACAGATTCGGTCGCCGGGGGAGCGGCGAGGGCAAAGGTCGATCCTGCGACCAGGACAGACAAGAGTAGTGCTTTCATGTTCTAAATCTCCAAAAAGGTACAGGCGCATGATACCAGTTCAGCGAGTACGACGCCTCTGATTCATACCTATTGCACTCAGAAAGGATGCGGCGAAAAACCACACTGAGTCTCGAACCTGAAGTGTGTTTATTGCACCAAACCCTTGGTCAGACGCATGAACGCAGTTTCGAGGTTGACCGGCTCTTCCTGGAAGTGAGTCATCCGCAAGCCGTTGTTGATCAGCACATTGGGGATGTCGGTGTAGTTGCCCCCCATGCGATCGTCGAACTGTGCGTGGATGAGTCGTCCTGATCCCCCACCACTCGCGGTGCCGTCGCCTTGGACAATCGCAACCTTCTCGATTCCAGGCATCGTCTGGAGCACTTTCGCGGCGTCCTCCAATCGTTCAGCGACCCCAACATGCACGACATGGCCGACCTTTGCTCGACGGAGGATCTCATCGACCGTGCCGTTGAAAAGCAACTCACCTTTCTCGATGATCCCGACGGTGTTACACAACTCGGCAAGTTCATGGAGAATGTGCGAAGAGATGAGGATGGTCTTGCCCATCTTCTTGAGCTCTTTGAGCAGCTCACGAATCTCGATACGAGCTCTCGGATCGAGCCCCGATGCGGGCTCGTCCATCAACAGCACCTTCGGATCATGGAGCAGCACACGCGCGATGCTCAATCGCTGCTGCATACCACGCGAGAGACCGCTGACCTCAGCGGTTTGCTTGTATGTCAGATCAGTGAGTTCGAGCACATCGTTGACGACCTTCTTGCGTTGCGAGCCGTTTATGTTGTACGCGGCGGCGAAGAACTCCAAGTATTCATGCACAACCATGTCCTGATAGGCGCCCATGAAATCGGGTACATATCCGATGAGCGGACGGATCTGACGATTTTGATAGCCAACTGTCAATCCCGCGATCTGTGCTTGTCCAGACGAGGGTTTGAGCAGCGTCGCGAGGACTTTGATGGTGGTCGTCTTTCCAGCACCGTTAGGACCTATGAACCCGAAACAATCACCCTCGTTGATGGTGAGGTTCAGCGAGTTGAGTGCGGTGAGCTCGCCGTAGCGTTTGGTCAGGTTAATGGTCTCAATCATTGGCATATCTACAATCCTAACGCTCAATCACCCGTTTGGTTCTTCTGATTCGCTCTGCTCTGTCTCTGGTTCCAGCACACCCACATACGAAGGTGGGTCAGGTTCAAAGGGATAGATCCAAGTCACCAAGGTCTTCCCGGAAGCAGGGACTCGCTTGCCCTCGACAAAGACCGGGACTGGCGAGCCGTCCTCATTGGCTTTATTCGCATCGACTTCGAGCACCCCCATCACAATCAAGCAGGGTTGGGTGAACCACATGCCGAGATCCCAGCCGTGAAGTTGACGGCGGTGCGCCAATCGATTTCCAACGGCGTCTGTGAGCACGCCGTATCTAGGAGGCTGGAGCTGCGAGAGCATCCGTCCCACTTTCAGCCGATCCATGACATCACCGCGAGGACCTTGGATCGCGAGGGGATCAAAGCCACTCGAGATCGCCTCGCGGAAGTAGTCCCCCTTATCCGCATTGCGGTTGGTCTCTGAGAGCTTTGTGTATCCTTCCAGACTGATGACCTCGCCGGGATCCCAGCCGCCTCCAGGAATCTGAGGCGACCATGTATCGACTCTGGAGATCATGGTGTTCACAAGTTTCTGCCCCTCGCGCCGGATCGGGATTTGTCCCGTAACTACGACAAGCATGACATCCGTTAGTGCTCCAGGAAGATCGTGAACGATCTCTCCGATCACCGCGGTCCCATCGAGCGTGAGCTTGGTTTCTTGGAAGCTCTCAGTATCAACAATCGGATGCGGCATCGACCAACTCGACACTCCTCCCCAATCCACGCGGAAGTCCTTCACAGTCGCGCGTGTCGGGACGCGGATCGAATCCGGCGATCGACTCTCGATGCGATACCCAGTGTTGTCTGGAAAACCAGAGACAATGGACGCGGATGAGGTGCTGGGTTGCCAAGGCGTGATGAGATTGGTCATCGCGCTGGAGTTGATCATGCTCGTATCGCTTGGATCAACAAGTGATACATCCGAAGTGCCGTAACTCGGGAGCATGACACTCATCCACGAACGCGCCCTCGAATGGGTTTGGCCATACACCTGCTCAAGCATGGTCAGGTGTGAGATATTCACTTTCTTTGGACGCAGCAGCGAAGCGCCGACCCAGGACAACGCGGTAAACACAGCGATCAGGGTCACAAACCCTACCCACGCGTGCTGACTCTTTTTCTGTTGACGCAGCAATGCAAACCCACCGGGTCCCGCGAGGACCCAATACAGCACGAAGACGATGAATCCGAAGAATACGCCTTGAATCGCTCGGCCGGTCTTTGCGATCTCACCAGAGACTTCAGTGTCAAACTCAAGCACGGTTCGTGAACGGACATCCGCGAGCAGTTGATCTGACATCTCGCTCGGACGCTGGATATCTCCACGCATTCCCAGCAGGCGATGCCAGAACGGCTCGGGTTCTGGGAGTCCCAAGCGACGAAGCTCGCCGTGCCCTAGATCGATGCCGACAACGGTCACCATCCCTGTTCCGACGAGCCTGCGGATTGCGATACATTCACGATCGACTGTGTTGAGCACAGGTATCGCAGAGTTGGGTTCCGCTTCTGGATTGGGTACAAATGTGGTGAGAGTGCCATTGGAAGGAAGTGGGACATCGCTCGATTCGGTCAGTAGTCTGCGGATGCTGTTGTAGTCCACGCCGTCGCGTCGCGATGGTCTTTGGACATCAGGGAGCAGGTTGCGGAGCGGATGATTCCCTGTGAACCATGGATCATCCGATGGAGGCATGACGATGATCAGGTGTCCGCCTTGCTCGACCCAGTTGCGGATCGCGCGTGCTCGTTCTGGTGAGAGTGTCGAAGGATCATGCTCTCGTAATGAGGAACTCCCCCACACAAGGAAATCCATTGAGACTAGACCTTGCCAACGATCTGGAAGCGTTAGCGTGGTCAGTCCCGGCGCGACTCGGATGAGTTCGTGTCCGAGCGGACGCCAAGTTCGATTGTCGACAGTGATCGCATAATGCTCGATCCCGAGTTGGCGTGTCCCGATCATGCCTGCGATCGCGATCCAAGGATCTTGGAAGATCGGGTTGTACTGTGACACCGATCCCAGCAATCGACCGGCGCGGTATCCGAGTTGGCCTTCGCCGCCACCTCGCTCTTCGGCTTCGAAGGCATGGATCTCGAAGCTTGCTTGTCCGAATTGAAATGGGACCCAGCAGTACAACCAGAAACTCTGGGGTAAACCTGGATTTGCGCTGACGACTCGATCGAACTGAGCATCGTCGCCGTCGGAATCTCGAATGGTCACGCGGAGGATGATTTCTCGCTGCTGGGATCCTTGATCGAGCATCTGGACCTGGATCCCGGCCCAATCCCCTGCTCGGATCATACCGCCTGCACCGAGATTCAGGATCGAGAGCTGAATTTCACCTGCACCTGCAGAATCAGGATTTGCCTGCGCGGATGCCTGATGCCCAGAGAACATCAGCACGCACAGCACACTCAACAAACGCATCCAGAACCGCAACGATCGAGTCCTCCATAACAGCCAACCTCGGCTGACCACCCCACCACACGATCCCATTGGGATCGCGGATGTGCCGATTCTACAACTTCAAGGCCAAACTTGCGTGCCTGGACGCTCTGAGAGCAAAGTTTTGTTCAGAATCGTCCGATCATAACAAAGCTATGCTCGACTCAGGCACCATGATCCTGCTGATTTCTGCCCTCGCTTCAGGGATCTGTATCCTGTGCCTGTACAGCGTCTATGCCAATGTGATCCGGCATGAAACCACGCTCCACAATCTACGGAATCGCGTCGAGGAACTCTCAAATCAACAGGCGCTCCACCTCGCAGAAATCACCGGCGAGCTCACGCCTGAGATGAAGCAATCAGATGTCGAGATCATCCATGATCCTGATCTCAAGATTGCTGAGACAGATCCAGAGAACCTGAGCGAGTCTCAAGCATCAGATCCGACCAGCTCTTCCACCAAAGCTGCGTGAGCGCGAGCCCCCATCCGGAAGCAATCGAGTTCGAACTTCTCATTGGGTGAATGGACGCGATCATCTTCCAATCCGAATCCCATGAAGATGGTTTCAAGACCAACTGTGGTTTTGAGCAGTCCAGCGACTGGAATTGATCCGCCCGATTTGATCATCGAAGGCTTAAACCCACATCCACGCTCGATCGCACGGAACGCTGCTTGCAGTGGTTCGGATTCGGTCGCGCAGGTTGCTGGAGCGCCTCCGCCGTGATTCTGAAACTCCCACTTGCATCCAGGAGGGGTGCGCTGCTTAAACCACTCGATGACCGATGACGCGATGGTTTCTGAATCTTGATCATCGACGAGTCGGAACGAGAGTTTCGCGCTCGCCTTTGACGGGATGACGGTCTTCGCTCCGGGACCTGTATATCCGCCGATGATGCCGTTGATGTCGCAAGTTGGTCGTGCCCATTCACGCTCGATGAAGGAAAACCCATCCTCACCGATGCTTGCTTCAGGTGGAAGCCCGATGCCTCGCAGTGCGGCTTCCGGATCGACTCCCAGTTCCTTCCACGCATCACGCTCAGCTTGAGTGAGGTCTCGCACGCCGTCATAGAAGTTCGGAATAGTGACACGCCGCTTGTCGTCCCACAACTGGGAGAGCACTTTGGTCAGTTCGTTGATTGGGTTGGGAACCTTTCCTCCCCAGAGTCCGGAGTGAAGGTCTTGATCTGGACCAATGAGTGTGACTTCGAGGTATGTGAGTCCACGCACGCCGTAGGTGATAGCGGGCTTCCCGCGTCCCAGCATCCCGGTATCGGAAATGAGACAGACATCGGTCGCGCCAAGCGTGTCTTTGTGCTCTTCGACGAATCGTTCGAGGTTGACGGAACCTGATTCTTCTTCGCCTTCGAGGAGCACGGTGTATTTGACTCCACCACCCGGCTTACCAGTGGTTTCGTACCACCCTCGCATCGCTTCGAGGAACATCATGACCTGACCTTTGTCGTCACACGCGCCACGGGCGACGATGCGTTCTCCAATCTCCCCCTCCGCAGCTTTACGGATCGGCTCAAAAGGCGCGGACTCCCACAACTCGATCGGATCCGCTGGTTGAACATCGTAATGCCCGTAGAACAGCACATGAGGACCTGTGTAATCATCATCACCAGTGGTCGTTGCGAGCACGATGGGTTGACCAGATCCAGCGGGATCTCCAGTCTCCATGAGTTCCACGCTGAATCCAGAAGCTTTGAGATGATCCGCGGCCCACTGTGCGGCTTTCGCGGTATCCGCATCATGCTTCGGATCGGTCCCGACTGATGGGATACGGAGCCAATCGATCATGCGTTCGATGGATTGTTCCTCGTGCTGATCGAGCCAATCAATAACCTGCTGGGTGGACATATTCATGCTCCTCTGCTTGTGGTTCCAAAGCAGCATAGACAAAAAAGAACCCGCCGCCCAAAGGTGAGCGGCGGGATCATGAATCAAATCATCACACTTGAAGAATCAAGCGTGAGTCATCACCATTAGCGGCGACGACGAGCGGTTGCGAGACCACCAAGTCCGAGGAGTGCGAGTGCACCTGGAGTTGGGAGGTTTGCAGCACCTGGAGTTGCGGAAGCAGGAGCTTGGTCGAACTCGAGCAATGCAGTGGACGAGGAACCGTCACCAACGCGGTAGAAACCTGCTGGGAGGAAGGTGCCGTCTGGACCAACGGTCAGGTCTGGGGTGATTGCCATGGTACCGTCGTTTGCGACATCCATTACGCTGTCGGTCACGAAGACAGCCTCGACGAGAGCGCCCATGTCATCACGGAGGATCATGGTGTATGAGCTGTTTTCGATGGAGTTTGCACCAATGGTGATGTCTGCAGTGAAGTTCAGGAAGCCTGCTGCTTGAGCTTGTGCGTTTGCGAGGGTGAAGTAGCCGCCTGCTGCGATGGAGCCGGACAGTGCGTAAGGTGCGCCGCCGTCTGAACCCATGAAACCGGTGCTGTCGACATCGGAGTCCCAGAGCTCGATGGTCCAGCCGGTCAGGTCGATTGCTGCGCCGGTGGTGTTGTAAAGCTCGATGAACTCGGAGTCAGTGCTTGCGGTCGAGCCGAGCACTTCGTTGATGGTCACGCTTGCGTTGGTTGCCGCGGCGATACCTGCGATAGCTGCGATTGCAGTTGTGAATTTCATTTTCTTTCTCTCCAGTTTGGAAATGTTTCTCTCTATCTCTGAACACAAAGCGAGTAATCCTCTCATGCGTAGGTGCGTTCTTGGAACTGGTCAGGGACCTCGAAACACCCATGCTTCGGTCAGATTCTCCGCATGATCATACCATAGATCATCGATGAAATGGAGGCAAATCTGGGAGAAATAAGCTCCTGTTAAGACGACAGGGACAGCCCTCCAATACCGATCTCATCCCAAACAAATCGCCCTCCGAAGCCGGAGGGCGATGGTTATCACACTTTGACAATGGATGTGCAATCGAGATTTAATTGATCTTCGGATTTGGACGACCATTGGACTGCTCATCCATGAACGCCTCGGATTCTTCGGTATTGGTGTTTCCATCCCAGCGGGTCCCTGTAGGGAACCAAGGATTTGGATCGGTGTAGGACTCGATCTGTGTCATGGAATCCACTGAACCGTCGAACTTCGCGACATTGATCGCTTCGCCGTGACGGTAGGAGAGCTGCAGGTTCGTTTGGGTTTGGATAGCAACTGGCGATGAACGGCCGTATGCGACTGAACGCTCGAATATTGGCGATGAACTCGTGAATGAACCATAACGGCCATTCGTGCCAGCATCAAAGTCCAGTCCATCTGCATCGGTCCAGTAGCGTGTTCCGTCGGCAACCATGATCTTCGAGGATGCGCTGGTGCCGACACGATCTACTCGATGGCGGAACCCGCGAGGCTGTTGTGGACTTCCAGGGTGGGTCATAAGATTCGTCACATTCGGTGCAATACTGATGCTGCCGCCTGATACTCTGTTTGCAAGACCGACCAGATACGGGCGGTCATCTTGACTGACATGAGCAAATCCAGTCGGCATCAGATAACTGACTTGTTTGATTCCCTCCTCAGCTATCTCATCGAAGTCTTGAATGTCATCGATGCCGCCCCCGTCGTAAACGAAGTCATTGAAGACATTGGCACGAGCACAGCCGAGTGTATTGAAGATGTCTCGAGTTCGCTGAGCACGATTGGTTGAGAATCCAAGCGTTTCACCAGCGATTGGGGATATCCAGTCCTGGATGGTCGTTGGCCTGCTCGCTTCGGTGTTCCCTTCAAGAGCCTCTGTCCCAAGAATCTGACCTTGTCCCGGTTCGATCACTCGACCAGTGTATTGCCCCCCCAGATTCACAGGGCTCGCATAATACTCGCGATTCTCATTCGCATAGAGCAAGTTCAGCTGAGCCATACTACGAAGTGTTGAACTGCACACCAAGTTTTGGGCACTCGCGCGAGCTTGTCCCAGTGCTGGGAGCAAGATGCCGATAAGCAGCGCGATGATCGCGATGACCACGAGCAGTTCGATGAGTGTAAATGCGTTTTTGCGACGATTCATTTCGAATCTCCAATTGCGAGATGTGTCTCGTTATTTTTTCAGTACATGCACAATCGGATCGGTATCTAGGACTGTGACTCTGACGCCACTTCCGAGTGCTTTGGATTGACTTCTCATGTCGTCTGTGATTCGATCCATGAATCGCTCGTCGAGTTTCCAAACTCCGGAATCTTCGTCTTGGCTGACAGGGATCAGTGTGCGATCGCCGGTGTCTGGATTTGTGGATGGATAGACAATGCCCTTCGCTTTACCTTTTTGAACTAAGTAGAGTTGTCCGGTCATAACATCCACCGTCATGTGTCCGTCTGGTTGATCGATCGAGCCGGCGGAAATCATTCTCCATCCGGAGAACGCGAGGACCACGACTGCTGCGATGATCAGAATGATTTGCCAGGGTTTGATTTCACTCATGCGTCCTGCCTCGTTTCCAGTCGTGGTTGCTCGTCGTGCTTTGCATTATCCCAAGCGTCCATTCACTCGCCCCGGCCTTGCGGGTTCTCGGGGGCACATATTCTACTCATCACTCCTGGAATCTCCAGTTTCTTCCAAGTAAGTCTAACAGAGATTCCAAGCTCCAGTTGCAGCCGCAAACACTGCTGAAATCAGCGACTCATGTCCACACTCACTGGATAATGATCCGCAGCGTATCCATCGAAGGTCTCCAGATCCCGCCAGTTCGTCCCTTCAGGGCGTGCGGCGGTGCCGTAGACGAACGCGGAATCCGTATCCATGTGCTCCAGCGCGGCTTTATTGGCAAGAATGAGGTCAATCCGGCGTCCTGATTCGTGGGTGATGATTTCAGAGCTGGACTCCCGATCCACGAAGATATCCACAAATCCTGCGTCGAGGTAGGTTTGCACTGATTTGTCCATCACTTCAGCGTTGAAATCTCCGAGCACCACAATCGCGCGATCAGGGCGAGCCTTGGTGACCTTGTTGATGAGTTCGAGCGTGCCGGTCGCTTCGGCTTCGCGCCAGTAGGTGTTGTAGCGTCCGGATTTGTGATGCATCACAAAGAGCGTGAGTGACCATGAATCGCTCCCATCTGCTGATGGGATCTCTAGATCCACCATCAGCGGCGAGCGCCGGAACTCGATTGGTTCTCCGGCATACCAGTTCTTTTGGGTGCCATATTTTTCTGGATGCACTCCGCCGAGAGGTTTCTTCGGCCAATTCTTCGCATTCGTGATGGGAAAACGCGAGAGCACCGCGTTCTCGATGCCTCGATCATTCCCGGCATCAATCGAGATAACAAACTCGTATCCCATATCAGACAAATAGTTATCACGGTACTCGATCAATGCCGCTTCTGATTCGATCTCCTGAAAGCACAGCACATCCGCATTGACAGCACGAATCGCCATCGCAGTCGCGACGAGTTCGTGCTGAGGCTTCGCTTCGTCCGCGTCATCGTTGCGCCCGGTCAATGACGGATCGTCATGCGTATCAAAGAGATTTTCGATGTTGTAGGTTGTGAGCCTGAAAGCGCCCTCTGCCTTTGCTGGTGCTTTATCGACGCCGTATTGACGCATCATCTCGCGTGTTTGACTGAACTGTTCAATCTGAGCATCGGAATCAGCCTGGGTCGTTTCAGCGGGGTTCATCGCGAACGCTGGTGCGACAAGCACGAGACCTGCGAGCAGTTGTGCAAAGTTGGTCATGCGTTTCTCCATCATAAGGTATTGCAGGGGGAGTCTAGGGGGTCTGCTCGCGGCGGGATGCTACCATTGATTCGAGCACCGAAGCCCCGTTTGCGGCTGAATTCCGGAGTCATTGATCGTGAAGATTGTGTTAGTCAATCCCAGAGGATTCTGTGCCGGAGTCCGGATGGCAATTGATGTCGTCGATCAGGTTCTTGAATTGCTCCCAGATGAGACTATTTATGTGTACCACGAGATCGTGCACAATCGACATGTGGTCGAGCGGTTTATCAGCCGTGGTGTCCGATTCGTTGAATCGCTCGACGATGTTCCCGAGGGAAGCATTGTTGTTTTCAGTGCTCATGGGATTCCCCCAATACTCCGCGAACAAGCAAAGCAGCGGAATCTGACGGCGATCGATGCGACCTGTCCGCTCGTGACCAAGGTGCACTCACGAGCCGTGCGTTATGCGAGACAGGGATACCAGATCCTGCTCATTGGTCACAAGAACCACCAAGAAGTCATCGGGACGATGGGGGAAGCGCCAGGACAGACACAGGTTGTCGAATCTCCGGATTGCATCGAGTATCTGAAGATTGAAGATCCCAACAAGCTCGTATACCTCACGCAGACCACACTCTCGACCGATGACGCGAAAGTGATCATCGATGCGCTAGTCAGCGCGTTCCCGAACATCAAAGCGCCTCCGACTGAAGACATCTGCTACGCAACGACCAATCGTCAGCAAGCGGTGCGTTTAGTGGCTCCTCTGTGCGATCTTGTGATCGTGGTTGGTTCGAAGAACTCGTCGAACTCGGTTCGGCTCACAGAGATTGCCCAAACCATGGGGACTTGTAGCGTGCTGATTGATGATGCATCGGAACTCAATCCCGCGTGGTATCCAACAGGGGACGAGACCATCATGCTCACTGCTGGCGCGAGTGCTCCAGAAGATCTCGTATCTGAAATCTGCAAGCACTTTGTTGACAAGCACAACGCGACACTGCATGTCGCGGATATCACTGAGGAATCTGTAGAGTTCGGGTTGCCACTTACGCTCAAACGCTTGATGGAAGAGCACGGCATTGATCACAAAGATCGACGCATTACTGTGGAAGCCCCCACCATCACCGCGGGAGAATACGGCGATACGCCTGTCCCGCTCACGATCTCAGGCTCTGATGCATGAAGCATCCAAGCCACCATTTCTTTGCGATGAATCCCGAAACGCTCACCGACTGGTGTTTGGAGCGTGGGCTGCCCAAGTTTCGCGCCAAGCAGATCATGGAATGGGTCTACCTCAAGGGGGTCATTGATCCGACGCAGATGAGCAACCTGTCCAATCAGGATCGTGAGCTGCTCAGCAATGAGATGACTTTCCTGAGCGGCCCAACGGTCGCGCACCAACTCGCAACAGACGGCACACAGAAGCTGCTCATCGAGTGGAGTGATGATGCGGACACCACGCCGATTGATGCGAGAGAAGCGGGGATTGACCACGAATCTCGATTGCCGATTCTTGGACAAGAGATGCCGTATTCGGACACGACGCGCCAGACTGAGTGCGTCATGATTCCCGCTCCAGATTCAGACCGACGCACGGCTTGTATCTCGTCGCAGGTTGGATGTCCGGTCGGATGTACCTTCTGTGCAACAGGGATCGGTGGACTCGACGGAAACTTGTCCTCGGGACGCATGGTCGAGCAAGTCTGGCGCCTGAATCAGTTGCAAGGCGTTGATCGGATCTCCAATGTTGTGTTCATGGGGATGGGCGAGCCGCTCGCGAACTTCAAGCCGGTCGTCGATGCGGTCCGCACGATCGCCGCAGCTTGGGGGCTCGGGATCAGTGCTCGAAAGATTACGATTTCAACAGTCGGAATGCACAAAGCAATCGAGAAGCTCGCGAACGAACTGGAACTCCCAGTAACACTCGCGCTCTCGCTGCACGCTCCGAACGATGAACTCCGTCGCAGACTGATTCCGTGGGCAGAGTTCACAAGCATCGATCAGCTCAAAGATGCGTGCAGGAAGTGGTTCGAGAAAACGGGACGAGAGATCACGCTCGAATACATCCTCCTCGGAGGGGTAAACGATCAGAGCGAACACGCAACGCAGCTCGCCCAAGTCTGTAAAGACTTGCGAGCGAATGTCAATCTGATCCGATACAACGAGGTGGCTGGATTGGAGTTCAATCGGCCAAGCACGGATGATGTCCATCGATTCCAGTACCTGCTCCGCGAGCATGGCATCAACTGCCACATCCGCGCGAGCCGAGGACGAGACATCGCGGCCGCGTGCGGACAGCTCCGACATGAGCACACCACCACTTAACCCATGCTGATGCAGACCCCATCCAACTCAAGTGCGTACGACTGGTCGCAGGAGTTTCACGCGTTCACCAAGCAACATCTGCTTGTGGTTGTGGTTTGCTTCTCGATCATGATCGGATGGTGCATTCTGGGTCGGATCTTGCTCGCAAAGAACACAGAGCAAGGCAGGAATACAGAACGCAGAATCCGGCACGCGGTCGGTTGGTTTATTCTGATCTCGCAAACTTTCATATTCTTCCGTCGATTCATGCCAGCGCATTGGGACATCGATGATTCGCTCCCGCTCCACATGTGCCGATGGTCCGTCTGGATCGTCGCTTGGGCGATGCTCACACTCAATCGCAAGGCACGCGCGCTGACGCTTTTCTGGGGACTGGGACTCAGTTCACAGGTCTTCGTCACGCCTTTTCTCAAGGAGGGGCACGGCTCGCTCGGATTCTGGATCTATTGGCTCAACCACCTCCAGATCGTCGGGGTGGGTCTGTACGATGTCGTCGCGCTGGGATATCGACCAAACATGAAGGACTTCGTGTTCGCGACACTCACCGGGATCGGGTTCGGGGTGCTGGTGTTCTTCCTGAACATCTTCCTCGGCACCAACTACGCGTATCTTGGATCGGGACAGCATCCAGGAGAATCCGTCATCGATCTGCTCGGGCAGTATCCATGGCGAGCGTTGTTCCTGATCCTCGGCTGCGCGGTGGTCTTTGTTGCGATCTACGGATTCTCAGCAGGCGCCATGGCGCTGAGGACCAAGATCCTCA
>WUAJ01000046.1 GCA_009827215.1 Phycisphaeraceae bacterium | reverse complement strand
TGTCCAAGGACTGTGTTTGCGACCCCGAGGCGGCCTTTTCCAACTGATCGGCTGATGAGAGCCGTGGCGCCGACGCCGAGGGCCATGATGATGAGTCCGATGAGCCACATGATGTAGCTTGCCCCCCCGATCGCATCGGTCGCGGCTTCGCCTTGCTCGAGACCCGCTGACAATGCGGTGTCCACGAGTCCAACAAAGGAGTTCAGGAAGCTCTCAGTGACCACGGGCCAGGCGAGGATCCAGATCGCTTGGTTCATTGTGAGTCCAGCGAGCTTTCCTTTACGGAACTTGCCGTCGCTGGAGAGCTCGGTTTGGCGGACCGTGCTCAGTGTGACCGCTGGTACAACGGTCATCTCTTCCTGATCTGGATCGACGCCAACTTCATCGACATGCTCAGACATGTCGAGGTCTTCGTACTGGTCGTCAGGGGGTGGCGGGGTGCTGGTCATCGGCGGGCTCTCTCAACGCCAATGCTCAGCGTGATGAAGACTGTAGATTCGTTGCTCTCTATTGAGCGGCTTTCTTTGTATGTTGGTTGCAGATTCTGCTTAGAGATCAATTTTACAGAACATATAGTCTCGTAAGTTATTAGTATTAAACGACTTATAAGTCAAGCGGTGTCAGGAAATCGTGTCAAAATCACACTCATGAGCCAAAGAACAGCGGCTTGAAACCGTGCAGAAAAGACCGTAGTGTGACGATGACATTAAAAATCCCTCGAACGAGATTTAGCAAGACCGTTCGAGGGCTGACACCAGATCACCTCTAGGAAACATCTGATGCCATCTGAATCGTACACGCTGCATAGCCCAATTGCAAACATACAAGCAATGGGCTGTTCCTGTGCGCTCACAGCACAGACTCCTGATCCGGTGTCACGAGCGGTGGGGGGGTCACTCTGACCTCTCTCCGCTTTAACCTTCTTGCTGCTGGCCTAAGAAACCAGCGGGTACATCGTGACGCAAGTCAAGACAGAAGCACTCGGGATCACCAACGAGACTGGCGGTATGACACTGCTCTACTCGGGGCAAATCGAATCATCCGAGCAGACAACAGATGAGAAGACCGGCGAAGTTCTCAAGATGGTCCAAATGGTCTGGATGGGGGGTAGCAAGTACTTCGTTGTCCCACTCGAATCCGATCTAGCCAATATCGCGGTTGGTACAAAGGTACTCATCTCACAACCGCAGAAAGCTGGCAAGAAAGGCATCTACGCAGATCGTAACAAGGGAATCACGATTCTCACTATCGGGGGCAAACCAGTTGAACAAGGTCGTGCAGCATGAGCGGCCAACACGAAGAACTGAATAAACGCACACGCAAGGAACGCGTCTGTTTTTCATGCAGGAAAGACCTCAAAGAATCCGTGCGATCCATGGCGGACCGCTGCGAGATGTCTGTCTCAGAGTACATCAATCACATACTCGACCTCGCCGTAGAAAATGATGTCCGGATACAGCGAGTGTTCAACTACCCGGACGGCTCAGCCTTCGACGCAGCATGAAACCAAACCGGCGCTCAGAAATGGGCGGCGGTTTTTTATGATTAGCAATCAGCCAGCGTATTCACCAGTGGGAGAGAGAGGCCCCAGCACGCTTCAGCGTGCGGGGTCTCTCTCTGTGGTTGACACGGCAGCCCCCCGTACAGTATTACGGGGGGCAAAATGCCACCCCGTCACTGACGAACCCGTGAACGAGGTCAGCATTGACTGGCTCCGTATGAGCGGGCCGAAGTGTCAATACTGGGAGGCATTGCACCTCCTCCAAAAGCGGTTCGGACAAGCCGAAGAGGGCAAAGGAAGATTCGGTCTCAACAGCGGACATCACTGGGCCGAAGGCGGGATCTTCCAAGACCTCGACAAACAGAAAAACGCACGCCACTGTGTGTTTGAGCTACCGGGCAAGATCATATCTGAGCTTGAACACCACGAAGTACGACAACTGATATACGACATGCACAGCATGGGTTTCAAAACCACGCGTGTTGACATCGCCGTCGACATTTACACCATGCCCGACCTCATCAACACTGTACGAGAGTCATGCGAAGCTGGTGAACTCTGTCGTGCAAAGACATATCAGCACATCGAGCAACGATCAGCCGGACTCCTCACAGGTCACGGCATCACCATAGGTAAACGAGGAAACAAGGGTTCGGGCCGCTATCTACGCGTGTATGACAAGGGACTCGAAACACAAACACTTGATCCCGGTAACTGGATCAGGTGGGAAAGCGAGTTATCTGATGACTGCGCCCAACAGTTCACGCTCAAATACGCGTGCGAGAATGAATCCATCGCGTGTTGTCTCTCTCATGCGTTGTGGGTTGTGGAGTTCAGGCAAGCAACTGGCCAACGCCTATCGCGTCGTCCGCTCGCGGAGTGGTATGAGTCATTTACCAAATCCGTTCGTCCGGAGAAGGTACGAGCCGTGCGAGCAAAGTCAACGATCGAGTCCTACGCGAACTGGATCAAAACTAGCGTCGTCCCGAAGCTCGCGTCCATCTCGTCGATTACAGGCGAAACAGTAGGGGGGGTGCTACATCACATCGCCGGGCAGTTCAACCCAAGACAAGAACACATCCAGTGTGCAAAGGTCAGAAGCGTCTCCAAGTCACTCGGAGCAACCGATCTGGCCCTCCATCATGATCCCAATATTCATCATTCAACTCACCGTTCTCATGATTTACATACTCCACCAGAAGGATCGTAAAGCATGCAAGAACTCCTCACATATTTCTCAATAGGTCTCGGTGTAGGGATCTCTATAAGGCTCATCTGCGTGGTACTCGGTGGCTTCCAGCAGTTTATCAAGAGCGTAGTAAATGCCATCATGTAAAGGAGAACAGAAATGTTCACGCACATTAAAGGGGCGGTTAGTTCCGTCAAGGGTAAGGCAGCAGCAGTCGCTGTCGGAATCGCAGTCACAACCGGCGTTGCACAAGCATCACCACCAGCAATGGATGCGATCGCGTTCCCACTCGACACAGCGTCCATCGGGACACAGATTGCAGCAGCAGGCGGCGTGATGCTCGGCGTTTGGGCTTCAGTCTATGTCGCGTTCAAGCTGGCACGCAAGCTCATCCGTCGCACATCCAGCGGCATCTAACCCAACTTCGCACCTCCACAACTGGGGGTGCAAGATTTAACGAAGGGAACATGAACACATGGACACATGGTCAGACATCGAAGTCGATGCAGCGTTGCAACATCTCAGCGACCTAGTGACCCAGACGCAAGCAACACACGATCTCATCCATGTGTTCATTGTTTTCTTCGTACTGGTTCTAGGCATCCAGTTAGGCTACGCAATCAGTCACTACTTCCTGCCAACAAAAACGGACATCGGTGGACAATGAAACACGCACTCATCATCGCAATCACGGCATCAACAACGATCGCACAAACGGCGTACTATGCGGCAATAGGTAACTCAGATCTCTACAGTGCCGATCCAAATCAACCAAACTTCAACCCATTCCATCCAGACTTCGACCTAGATAACGATGGAATACTCAATAAAGACGACTTCGACCAAAACGGAGACGGCGTAGCCGATTGGACACAGTTCACAGCAGGATGGAGATTGCTCCATGTAGAGAACATCTGTTTCAACGGATACAACGGGCCGAGTGCACCAAACAGCATCGAGTTCTGCGATGTCTGGCAAGTCATCGGCCCGAACCAGATCCCATACTGGCCAATCGACACCATCGACGAGTTAGCAGACAACGACGGAGACGGACTCAACAACCGTGACGATATTGATGAAGACAACGACGGACTACGAGACGAGAGAGATCCCGACAGTTATTACTTCCAACCAACGAACGATGACGCCGATGTCGATGGTGACGGAATCAAAAACTATCTCGATCCAGATATAGACGGTGATGGCTGCCCAAACGAGTTCGAGGAGGATCTCCAGCAAAGTGAGTACGACCCAACCGATGGCGGGGATTGCTCATGTCAAGACCTCTACAACGGCACAGAACAAGACTGGGATAATGACGGATGCCCAAACGAAATGGATCCAGACCCATGTGATCCGGTCTATAGCTGCGATCCCAACGAACCACCCGACGCACCATTGCCGGGATCAGGCAATCCGGGAGGTGAACCCAACGACCCAGACGCACCAGATCCAGACAATCCAGACGCACCAGATCTACCGGATATGACAAACGATCCCGATGATCCAAACGAACCAACAGAGCCAACTGAACCAGACGGTGGAGATCCCGATCTCCCAGAACCTGATCCAATGGATGCATGTTGTGCGGCACTCACAACACGGCTAGACCTCATCATACAGTGGGCAGACTACAACACTGGATGGAATCGAAACACCTTTGAAGAACTCAAACTCATCCGAGAGGATCTCTATCAGTTCATGTACGACATGGTCTACGGCCAAGACTATGGCGATGGTGAACCCGGCATACTGCAAACAAACAACCTCCAAAACGCCGAGATGATCGCACAGCTCGAACAGCAAAACATCTGGGCAGAGCACTTCAATGAGTACTTCTCAGATCAAACATGGTATCTGGAACAGCTCTACAGAAACGGATTAGAAATCGAGTTTGAAGAACCAGACTATACGGAGCCGAGCAATGAAGATGACTTCACACCAACTGACCCCACATCCAAACTCATTCAACTTAAGAATGAACACATCACTGCTCAGTCAGAGCATGACAATGTCTTCAGGGCTCCGGATCTATCCGAGTTTGAAGACGAAACCGAACCACCTGTCATGTATTTGCCAACCCACTATATTGGGTTCGTATTCGGTGTCCCAATGGAACAACAAACAATCGACTTTGCAGGATTCATAGGAATCAGAAATGTGTTCCACTCATTCCTCTATGTATTGGTCACCATCAATTGTGTACACATCGTCTGGGAAGAACTGAGGAAGACATGAACGCACTCGTATCAGCAATCAGCGACTACTTTCTGTTCGTCATACTTTACCCGTGGCGACTCAGTGTTGAGCTCATTGAATGGGCCGTTGAATTTGTTACCGAATCTATCGTTAATGTTGCCTATGGATTGCTACCAACCGGCGTCGCAGACTACATTGCCGACACTGTACAGATCCGTGAAATATCAAGCCTTGTGCAAACAGCGACTTGGTGGATACCAGTCTTTGGCATACTCGCGATCTATATCCAAGCGTATACATTAGCGGCCACAATACGACTCGTTCGCTGGATCATCGGACTCATCCCAACCATCGAGGGCTGATGACATACGACCGTGACAACTTCCTGAACTACGAGTACGGCCTAGAGATCATTCAAGGACTCATGGGATCTGGCAAATCCTTCATCGCCATCGTCCGCATGATCAAAGCCATCCTACTCACACGGAGACCTGTCTACACAAATCTCCCTCTCAAATGGAAGGTGGTTAGAAAATACCTACGACTCAAAGGCGGCGAAGAACTCGCAAACCTGATCAGGCCACTCGATCAGGAATACTGGCGACGCTTCCTCAGACGACAAGAGAAGGTCGCACTGTTCAAGGACGAACATAAGAACACCCCTCCTCAAGACCTCACCGAAGAACAACTCCAACAGCTATCAGAAGCTACAGGGAAGACTACAGATTACCTAAAGGCACAACCAAGCCTTCACAACTCGCAGCTGCACAAGTGGTATGACCATATCTACGGTCCCGGTAAAGAAGTGGGCGTAGATGCAGACCACATACCACTTGGCTCAATCATCATCATCGATGAAGTTCAGCACTGGCATCCAATGAGCAAGCAGGGTAAAGACCCAGACGGCGAACAACTCCTCGCGTACTTAACCATGTGCCGACATCACATCCATTGGATCTGGGTCATTACCCAAGACCGTACACGCATCAACATCCAATTCAGAGTCTTCTTCAAGACACTGTGGATCGTGCGTAACCGTGGCGAATCAAAGCTCGCATGGGGAATCAGGTACAAGCATCTGGGAATGAAGGGGCTGGGATATGAGAAGTTCAGCCGAGATCAGGTCGAGGGCACAGATCCAGAAGATAAGAAGCCACTCGAAAGCTTCACCATTATGTCACACCTCAAAAAGTATCAGGTCTATTTCCGCCTGTATTCATCGCACATACATGCTGGATCAATGCGACAGATCCGGCGCCAAGTCAAAGAGGCACGAATCAAATCAGGACTCGATGAACACGGCACTACCAAACAAGAAAAGCAAATGGAATCAAAGCAGATGAAGAAAGAACGATCAATCGTCAGGCGAGCAACACGCAAGCTCATCAAGTACGCATTCATAGCCCTGTTCGTGTTCATCACATATCAAGCCGGACGATTCTCGAACAATATCAATGCAGTAAAACAAGAGACCGTGACAAATGAAACCACCACACAACAACAGATTACATGGCCAAGCTACAACGGATTCGCATCAGGCATGCCGATGCTCAATGGAAAGACAACACAAGTCGGAGCGGAGATTATGCCGGGAGCAACACTCCGACATAGCAATGCTCAGAATCGTGCTCTTGTCATTCAGTATGACGGTGGTCTCTGGCTGTGGGCTTATGGGCAACAAACACCGCAACCAGTCGGAGAGATTGCAACAGTACAAAGAGCTTATGAGCAGTGGAAACTACACGGAGAACGCAGTCCACAAGAAGCCTTCGGAGATGGCTCATGAGAGCAACAGCAAGCCATGGGATCTCGGCACAGTAACAATCGCGACGATCGAAACACCAATCGCCAATGTCATGCAGGCAGTCGCAATGCAAGTGGGGGTGTCGATCAGTATCCCAAAGGAAGCGGACGAAGAACAAACCGTAACCGCGGACTACACAGATCAACAGGCACAACGCGTGTTCGAGGATCTCGCCTCAAAGATCGAGATGGTCGCAGAGTACGATGGCAGCATCGTCACATTCACGACACCTGATAAAGCAACCAAAGACTTCATCGTCCTTCGCACCGGCTACGCGGATGCAGAAGTAGCCGAACAAACCATGCAGGCCATGCTTGGCGACGAAGCAAATGTCGATGTCATCGACGATCGACTCGTTGTCACGGGCAGTAGGGGAGAGCTCGAGCAGGCAACGGACTATGCCAAGCACTTCAACAGCGGACGGGACGGATGGTTACTCGATGTACGAGTCGTCACGATCACAAAGCTCATGAGACGCGAGCTCGGACTCGATTGGGATCTCGAAGCAAACATCGGACTCAACACCACCGGGCCGGGATACATGACCAATGCAGATCTCCTCGTATCAGTCATCGGAAGGGCAGTCCAAACCGGAACAGACGCGAAGCTCCTGCAGACCGCCACACTCTATGTACTGGAGGGATCAGGCTCACAGATCACACAGGGACAGAAGATTCCCGTACCACGCTTCCAGACCTCTCCAGAGGGCACCACAACGACCGCAGGATTCGAGTACATCGAGGCAGGATTCAAACTAGAAGCGCAAGCAAAGCGGGTTCCCGGCGGCGTACAGCTGGATCTCAGTCCATCCATCTCATCAGTCGTCGGCTATGTGGAACAAGCTCCCATCACGCAGCAATCCAGTGCAGAGGTTCAAGTCGTCGTGGACAGTGGGGAATGGATCATCATCACAGGTCTAGACACAGTATCCAGCTCAAACGAGAGCAAGAAGATACCGGGGATGCCAGCACCGATCTTTGGCACGAATAACAAGAGCGATGAAGAAACAGCACTGCTCATACTTGTACAGGCAAAGCGAGTATTTACAGCACAAATTCGAGAGAATTAGGTATACAGACCTATAGCATAAAGAATGCAAAAAACAACATTCATATTTGGAGCCGGAACCAGTATGCCATATGGGTTTCCATCAGGAAAGCAACTAGTAAAAGACATAGTCTCAAATCAGACGAAAATCCCAGAAGCAAAAGATGCATGCCTAGATGTAGGGCTCACGCCTTATGCAAGAATGATACAAGGATGCGGACACGATCCAAAATCATCAAGAGTAAGGAATTTCTACGATCATCTAAAGAACTCAAACACCGACTCAATCGATAAGTTTTTGAATGACAGGCCTGAATACCAAGATATAGGAAAGTTGGCGATAGCTCATGAAATCCTGC
Source organism: Phycisphaeraceae bacterium (assembly GCA_009827215.1). Taxonomy (GTDB): domain Bacteria; phylum Planctomycetota; class Phycisphaerae; order Phycisphaerales; family UBA1924; genus UBA1924. The sequence goes on along the minus strand of WUAJ01000046.1, from coordinate 5,001 downwards.
AGTATGAGCATTCAAATCGAAATAATGTGTGCGACATCACAAGGGATGCATCATCCAAAATGCTATATCGTTATCTGATACAAGCAATGTCGAGGGGGGATCTAATTGACGAAATGAAAAATCATAGATTTATAACATTTAATTATGATAGATTATTTCAACACGCAATATTTGTAACACTTGTACGAGGTTACGGAATGACTTTCCAAGAAGCAGTCGACAGAATGTCAGAGCTTCAGGTAGTACATGTGTACGGGGGTCTTGGGCACTACAATATCACGAACTTCGGAAGTGAACATACTGAGTTGCACCCTGGGCAACATGTGGGAATGGTCAAGACATCGTCAACATATCTCCAGCTAATGTACCAACAGAGAGGTGAAGAAGCCTTAGTGTCTCGATTGTCAGAAGTAATAGAAGAAACGAGTAGGGTGATAATCCTCGGATTTGGATACGACCCACTCAATATGGCGTTGATTAGACAAGCCAGAGATTACAAAAAGACTCAGCGAGACAAGCAACTGGCAAGCAAGCAATCAATGATCAATTGGTATGGCAGTGCTATGGGCAAGATGCAAGGAGAACGCTTTATGATAGCATCAACATTGTCAATGGATATCGCAAACATTGGTACAGAGAAACAGGATGACGTGATGTACTTGCGGCATATGGGTTTGTTGCTTTAATTTGTATCGAGCATGAATTCTCAGATAGTGTGTGCAACACATTAGCAACGCCGGTATGAGCAAGCCTGATGAGAGAAAAGTTATGAACCAAATAACAACTACAGATCCAGAGATACTATTGCAGATAGCAAACAAGCAATTCTGGATGTCTATAGTGGAATCACTTGCGTGGCCACTAGTAGTACTCCTAATGATGATAATCTACAAACAAGATATAAAACTATCCGTGACATCATTGCAATCGCTCAAGTTTAAAGAGTTAGAACTTAACTTCAACAAACTTGAGCAGGATCTTCCAAATCGACTAGAAGAATCCACCAAAACTGATGAATTCTTCGAAATACAGAGCTGCATATCACATGATGCAAAGAGATTGCTATCGGCTGCCAATCAGAATGTACATGACGAGCCATTTAAGGCAGTTACACAAGCACAAATGGCAATGGAAAAACAGCAGCAGATATACCGGTCGTATCCTGTAAATCCAGAGCGAATGGAGCTACTAAAGTCAGGATTAAATTTTCAATATATGGTCGAGAACATTGATAAAAATGTGAGAGATGCAATAAAGCTATCCGGGGATATGGTGTCGAACAGGTGGACATGGTTATGGACGAAGAACAAGAAAACGACGATGGCAACAAGAATATTGGCAGTAGCAGAGTCATATGTGAGGATGATGGCTGAGATTCAGTACAGAACAGAATTTTTGAGCATTGAAGAACAAGAGGAGTATTTCAAGACTGCCAAAACAACTGCTCATGATGCAACTTGAAAGCTACTTGTTCGTAGAGTTTTCAATTTCTTTGCTAATCACAACTTCAACACCAAGCGAATCAACGAAACTCCGAATTTCGTCGAACCACACATACGGTGCGATCAGGCAGCAAATCAGAAGAGCAACATAAACCCAGAATCTTCGCTTGCGAGCCTTCTCGCGTTTCAACCTGTTGCGGTCGATTGCAGACAACATAAAACACCCCATCCGTGCACTAGCTTTGGCAGACCAGACAACGAGCGTCGTCTCCTGCCGCCGGTCCTTACCGGCGTGAGCGGCTTGCCCGCGAAGAACACGCGGGGGCCGTACATGGCGATTCTATGTTCGATGTTACAAAGATGCAATAGGCATGCAACACTCACCTTCGTCGTCAGTCTCTTCCTAGAATCACCAATGGACTCCAAGAATATCAAACAGATCCAGCAAAGGAATGTCGCCCTTGAGTGGTGGTTCCAAACCATCCGCAAGCACCCGATGGGTATCGTTCCTGTTTCTACAGCATCCCGGATCTTGTCGGTCACCCCACAAAGAGTCCGTGCATTGATCAAAGAAGGCCGATTTACGGTCTTAAACGACATGCCGGGTGCGAACAGTCATGACCAGTTCATCCCTGTAGACGAACTGATTAATGCTCCATTCGCAATGACCCGTGGACAACCGGGCGTATTTGGACCAAAAAACCGTCCACAGCATAAAAAAGACAAAAAATATCGCGAGTACCTTAACAGCCGTAATGGCAAGGGAATACGCGATTCATAGCGAAATCTGCAAAAACCCCAATTTTACAGAACATATATTATCGGTCTTTGGGTCTGGGGTCGCTCATTCATGGATTCGGCAAAGAAATGGCTCGGATGCGGTCATGTCCAACTGATACTTGGATCTCTTGAGCAGGATGGAGTATTCCATCAGGCATGCTTGGTGTCCTCGCAATTTCGCCATCGACTTGAACAGGTGATGGACAGGAGCCTCCGGTCACGATGATCTTTGTCGCTCGATGCCTTCGAGATCTAAAGATTGGTAAGCGGCATCGAGCAAGCAGTCCTTGTATGGACCAGGCTGGAGTTGAGCCGCATCGGCATTCGAGCAGATCTAGCTTGTTGTCAGCTGGGTCGGCATGATTGCACGGATTCAGACCCAACGCGTAGGAGCGCATATTTGCAATCAGTAGATTGCTCCGAGGAAACTCGGCGAGTTGCTCTCCGTCTACTTGTATATAAACTGAAGCTGGAAGCGGGCGGAAGACCTCGTTTGTGACTGGGAGCACATAGTTCCGGAATCCTCCTGAACTTGTTCTGCTGGATTCAAAGCGGTGGATCACGCTCGCGTCCATTCCGAAGTTGCACATGATAAGAAACGGGACTCCATCCAGGCGCGCTACATCGATTTCCTTAGACCCCCCCTGCTCGATCCAGTTTGTGATGGCGGCAGGACTCCGAGGCATTTTAAGCTCTTTAGAGATCAGATTGGATGTCCCTGTGGCGAGGTGATAGAACGGGACTTGGTGCTTGATCAGCAATGGGAGTGTGTGGTGCACAGTCCCATCGCCTCCGATGATGATAACACGATCCATTTGGGCAAAGTGATCATCAGATTCACTGAGATCATGCGGATCGACACGATTGATGGTGTGTTTGCGGTCGCTCAATACCAAAGAACAACGATCAGCAAGCGTGGCTGCTTTGTTGCGTCCTGATCTGGTGTTGACGATGAGACCGATGTGCACTCAAAATCCTCCTACTGCTCCCCTATCGGCCCTATGATGGATTTCCATGCAAGCAACAGTACAGACATCACGGGATCACGAATCAGCATACGCCGCGGCTCAGAAGGTCGTCGAAGTCCATCACGCACTCGCGGACTTTCTTGCAGCGGGACAAACGCTTGCTGAGATCGATCGGTTCGTTGGTGAGACCATACGGAGACTGGGTGGGACCTCGTGTTTCTACAAGTATCGTCCGGGTCGGATGCCACCCTTCCCTTCCCAAGCATGTTTGAGTGTCAACGACTGCGTCGTCCATGGCACAGCTGGATATCTCACTCGTCCGATGGAACAGGGGGATGTGCTGAGCATCGATATCGGCGTCAAGTATCACGGCTGGTTTGGTGATGCGGCGTGGACCTATGTGTTCGGTGAAATGAACGACGAGATCAAACGGTTGACAAACTCAGGGAAGGAGTCACTCGAGGAGGGAATCAAAGAACTCCGTCCGGGCAATACCTACCTCGCTTGGGCGAAGCGTGTTCAGGGGATTGTTGAAGGTGACTATGGCTTTCACATGATCCGAGGTCTGGGTGGTCATGGATGTGGTCGTAAGCTCCATTCATCGCCTTGGATTTCCAATGTAGTACCTTCGTATCCTGGAGAATGGCCGGATGCGAATCTCGCGTGCACTCCAGGGACAATTGTTGCCGTTGAGCCGATGATCGGTGTTGGGACTGGGATGATCGAGCAGGCGGATCGGGATTGGCCGATCTATACGGCGGACCACTCCATGTCGGTGCATTACGAGCATGATGTCCTTATCACTGAGGAAGGGCCTGAGATACTCACGACTGGTCTGGAACAAGTCACGGATGTGATCACACGATGAATCGGATTGACGCAAAATTCAAGAAAGCGAAGGAATCCAACCATCCGGTTCTGCTGCCTTTTGTGTGTGCAGGATCCCCCGCTGTCGATTCGCTCCCAGAGATCCTGATCGCGTTACAATCGGGCGGTGCCTCAGTAGTTGAAGTCGGGTTTCCGTACTCGGATCCGGTCGCTGATGGTCCAACGATCGCCGCGGCGATGCATGATGCGATTGAATCGGGAATTACTCCAGAGAAGATCTTTGAACAGGTTGCTTCGGTTCGTGGTGATCTAGAGATTGGTCTGGTTGCGATGGTTTCTGCAAGCATTGTGATCGCGATGGATGGTCCAGATCGATTCTGCAAACTCGCGAGTGATGCTGGATTCGATGGGTGCATCTTCCCTGATCTCGCGTTTGAGGAGTCTGAGCCGTATACGGAAGCTTGCAAGAAGCATGGATTGACCAACTCGATGTTGATCTCTCCATCGACATCGCTGGAGAGAGCTACGGCGATCTCAAAGGCATCGAGCGGATTTGTATATATGCTCGCGCGTGCTGGGATCACCGGTGAGCGTTCAGAGATTCCTGACATAAGCGATCGTGTCCGCGAACTGCGACAGAAGTCCCCCACTCCCATTGCGTGCGGGTTCGGGATCTCCACACCTGAACAAGTGCGAGCCGTGACGCAGCACGCGGATGGCGCGATCGTGGGCAGCGCTCTCGTGCGTCGATTGATTGACACGAAAGCAGCCGGGAAGAATCCTGCTCAGGAGGCGGAGGCATTCCTGATGGAACTGTCCACAGGATCGTTCTCGATGGATGACCTGATGGGCTGAGTGATTAGCTGCACGCTGCAGAGCAGTTCTTGAGCGCGGCGCTGATTGCTTGATTCAGATCCGCAATCAGATCGTCTGCATCTTCGATACCAACAGAGAGACGCACGAGGTTGTCGTCGATCCCGAGT
>WUAJ01000045.1 GCA_009827215.1 Phycisphaeraceae bacterium | reverse complement strand
GTCTGGAGCGGTCCAGGGACAGCGTGCGATTCGATCCAGTGCTTGGGTGCCTGTTTCATCCCGGCAACTGGTGCGTGCACACAGTTCGATGCGTTTACATGCAACATCGTTGGCGGCGACTGGTTCGGTCCGGGTTCGACTGAATGTGTCGAAGCGTGTCCTGCGGACCTGACGATGGACGGCATGCTCAACTTCCTCGATGTGTCCGATTTCTTGGGCGCATTCTCAGCGAGCGATCCGGTCGCGGACTTCGAGCCTGATGGAAACTTTAACTTCCTTGATGTGTCTGCATTCCTCGCGGCATACGCGAAGGGTTGCCCATAAAGTTCGATTCTGATTCTGTATACACAGGAATGAGGTCTCGGATAGAGTTCAGGAGAGTTACACAGGAGATCTCTCGATGATGATTGCTTCAAGTTTCACTCGTTTGGCTTTGCTGTCTGGATCCATTGCTTTGCTTACTGCGCCGCTAATGGCGCAGGATGCGAAGTCTGTACCGACAGTGGTTGATCACATGGAGTTTGAAGCGAATGGTCTTGAGGATCTTGAGCTGGCGCGTCCGATGATGGATCCGCCTTTGTGGACACCGAGCGCTCCGTTCCAGAATCCTCCGACAGAAGCGAAGCGGGTGCTCGGGAAGATTTTGTTCTGGGAAGAGCAACTCTCATCGGACAATACTATTTCTTGCGGGACATGCCACATCCCTTCGAGCGGTGGCGCGGATCCTCGTATCGGGCGTCATCCTGGATTCGACGGCGTGTTCAACACGGATGATGATGTGCTCGGATCTCCCGGCGTGATCAAGTCCGATGAGATGGATCAGTATCTCCGCAGCGAGTTGTTTGGTCTTGAACCACAGGTGACTCGGCGCGTAGCGCAGACGAACCTGATGGCGATGTATCAAGCGAACCTTTTCTGGGACGGGCGCGCCGAGTTTGAGTTTGTCGATCCGGAGAGCGGCGAGGTAGTGTTCCAGTCTGGTGTTGGTGGTCTTGAAATCCAAGCACTGGTTCCGATTTTGAGCACTGACGAGATGTCGCATGCCGGCCGGACCTGGGATCAGGTGCGTGAGAAGCTGACCAATGCGCGTCCGATGGCGCTGGCGAGTGATCTCCCTGCAGACATGCAAGCGGCGCTGGATGTGGATCCGACATATCCGGAGCTCTTTGAAGAAGCGTTTGGTGATCCAGCAATCAACGCGGTGCGGATCGCATATGCGATGGCGACCTATCAGCGCACGCTTGTTCCCAATGAAACGCCTTGGGATTTGTGGAACAGCGGTGACCAGAATGCGATGACCCCACAGCAGATTCAGGGTTTCACGCTGATGCAGAACTCGTCGTGTACTTTCTGTCATCCGAGTCCGACCTTCGCGAACTCAGACTTCTTTGTTGATGGGATCCGTCCTCCGCATGAAGACACTGGGCGAATGGAAGTCACTGGTAGCTTCTCAGATCGTGGCAGATTCCGCACACCTTCGATCCGCAACGCGGGACTGCGCAATCGGATGATGCACAACGGCGGGCTTGCAGATGTTGATGAGATCTTGGACTTCTACGCTCGTCGCAATGGGTTCGGGCCGTTCTTTGAGAATCTTGACAACTTCGGTTCGATCGATTTCGGTGCAGGGAATGCCGCGGTTCGAGACTTCATTCAGAATGGTTTAACTGATCCGCGTGTGCTCAACGAGACATTCCCGTTTGATCGTCCGCAGTTGTATACCGAGCGTGGTGCGCCGAATCCGTCACTGGATGGTGCAGGGAGCGCTGGGAGTGGGGGCGCTGTGCCGAAGATGATCGCGGTGGTTCCACCGAATCTTGGGAATGATGACTTCAAGATTGGTGTAGACACAGCGCTGGGTGGTGCACAAGCGTGGGTTGCGATCTCGAGTAATCCTCCGGTTGGTGGGGTGGTCGCGAGCGATCAACTGCTCGGTCCGATCACGCTCAATGGTTCCGGTGATGGGATGGGCTACGGCACCATGCACTATCCAATCCCAGACAATCCGGCGCTTGATGGTTCGACCATGTGGATGCAGTGGGTGATCTCTGATGCTGGTGCTGTGGGGGGCGAGTCTCGTTCAGAGCCGGCAAGATTGGATCTGTTCTGCAGTGAATCGCTGCCTTGTGTCGTCGCGTGTGTCGCGGACTTCAACGCGGATGGGTTATCGAACTTCCTGGATGTGTCCGCGTTCCTCAGTGCGTTCTCGGCCCAGAGCACGGCTGCGGACATCAATAACGACGGATCGTTCAACTTCCTCGATGTTTCCGCGTTCCTGAGCGCGTTCGGTCAGGGATGTCCTTGATTTGATCGGGTTTGATTCGCGTTCAGATCCCTAATTCATTGGAACCGCGGGGTTTTTGAGCCGAATTGTGTTGAGTGGACATTCGTCCATGTGTACGCTTTACCTGCCTCAACTTGTCGCTCGTCTGAGACGACAGGTATCAACCAAACATCGGATCTGTAGGGAGATCATCGAATGAAGAATCTTGTGTGTGCGTGTATTCTCGCTGCCGGCGCATCGATCGCTCAGGCGCAGTTGACTAGCCAGAGTGTTGCATCGGGTCTGTCGGGACCTGTGTTTGTGACTCACGCGGGCGACGGCTCAGGCCGTTTGTTCGTGATCGAACAAGCTGGTCGTATCCGGATCATCGATTCGGACGGAACTCTGCTTGCGACACCGTTCCTTGATATCACCGGTCCGGTCCGCTCCGGCGGTGAGCGTGGATTGCTCGGTCTTGCGTTCCACCCTGACTACGCGGTCGAAGGTGCTGACGGTGAAGGCAAGTTCTATGTGAACTACACCGGCGATACCGGTTCGGGTGACACATTCATCTCTGAGTTCAGCGCTGTGACCGATACAGTCGCGAATCCTGCTTCCGAGCGGATTCTCATGCAGATCGATCAGCCGTTCTCAAACCATAATGGTGGTTGGATCGGGTTCGGTCCGGATGGCTACCTGTACATCTCGACCGGTGACGGCGGATCGGGTGGTGATCCGGGGAATCGTTCGGCGAATCTGGCAAGCTTGCTTGGGAAGATGCTGCGAATCGATGTCGACACGATGGATCCAGGTCTTGAGTACGGCATCCCGTCCGGCAACGCATGGAACGATGGCAACTCTACAACACGCGGTGAGATCTACCACTACGGCATCCGCAACGCTTGGCGCTGCTCATTCGATCGTGACAACGGCGACATGTGGATCGCGGATGTTGGTCAGAACGCGTGGGAAGAAGTAAACCACAATGTTGGCAATGTCGGTGGCTTGTTCTACGGCTGGCGCTGCCGCGAAGGTCTCGTGCAGTACAGCACTGGGAACTGTGGTGTGTCCGGATGGACCGATCCACAGTATGTATACAACCACGGTCAAGGATGCTCGGTCACAGGTGGCTATGTGTACCGAGGCTGTGAGCTTGGTACTGACTACCAAGGGAAGTACATCTTCGCGGATTACTGCACAGGTGACATCTGGTCGCTCGATCCGGATAACGGCTACAGCCGATCCACTGAGTTTGCGGCTGGTTTCGGCGTGACTTCGTTCGGTGAGGACGAAGACGGCGAGATCTACTTCACTCGCGGATCTGGTGTATTCAAGATCATCAATCCGAGCGCACCAGATAAGAACGACGACGGCATCCCTGATGCGTGTGAGGAAGCGTGTCTTCCAGACTTCACAGGCGAGGGTGATCTGAACTTTCTCGATGTTTCCGCGTTCCTCGCGGCATTCGGGAATCAGGATCCCGCGGCGGATTTTACTGGAGAAGGTTCGTTCAACTTTCTTGATGTCTCCGCGTTTCTCTCGGCGTTCAGTGCTGGATGTCCTTGATCTGAGTTCATGATCGCAGACGATTTCAGAGCCGGTCACCAAGTTTGGTGACCGGTTTTTTGGTGTGATGATCGTGTTATTTGGTCCTTGTGAGGGGGGTTTTTGGACAATTGGGTCTTTGAGATCGTTGTTGCTTGTGCTACCCTATGTGTCTCGTGGCGCGAGCCGCGGATTTTGTGTAAAGAGAGAGACTATCAATCATTAGGGGAAACCAATGACTCGGAAGATGACTTTGTCGGCGTGCGCGATGATCGCTTTAGCAGGGAGCACATTCAGTGCTCAAGGAAACGATTGGGCGGCACCAGTCAACGGGCTGTGGAGCGACATGGCGAACTGGGTGGGTGGTGTCCCTGACATTGATACCGAGAACGCGGTGCTCGGACTCTCAGGATCGTATGTTGTTGAGTTGAACTTCAACTACACGATCAACAGCTTGCTGATCACCAACATCGGCGCGACGCTTGAAATCAATGCGAACCGAACTCTGGGTATGGATTCGGGAATGCTCAACAACGGCGAAGTCTTTATGAATCCGCAAGGAACAGGGAGCAACGCGTTCTTGAGCTTTGTTGCTGACGGCACGATCACAGGGAACGGCTCGATTGTATTGAATGCGCTCACAGAACCTGGCGATGCGACGATTCTGCCCAATACCTTCACTGTTACTCAGGATGTGAATCACATGATCGAGGGTGCGGGACGCATCCAGGGGAACTTCATCAACAACGGGACTGTGCTCGCGAACAACCCTGCTGGCGCAGGGCTTGAGATTGCGGGAACATTCACTCAAGGGGTGATGGGATCCGCGGGTGCTGACAATGCAACACTCTTGCTTGGGAATGGTTCGACCACTACTGGTGGTGAGCTGACCTCTGTCAACGGCGGAGTGATCCAAGTGACCAACGGTACGGCGACCATCAACGATGTCACCAATACGGGAACGATAAATATTTTGGGAAGTTCAGATTTCCTTGCGATGACCGGTGATGTTACCAACGACGGCACCATTGTGGTGAACTCGAATAGTGCGACATTCAACGCCCATTTACGATATGACGCAGAGGCTACGCTCAATGGGACTGGTGAAGTTCAACTGGTCAGTCTTGGTGACTTTGGCGATGCTCAGATTTATACTGAGGGCGCTTTCAACGGAACTATTGGGAATAGCCAGACGGTGTCGGGTAGCGGTCTCGTAAATGGACGCAATGGTGGCACCATTGTCAATCAAGGTACGATCACTGGCACTGATCCAGCATTTGGTCTTGGTTTGGATGGGTCTCATGTTGGCGACGGCGGTGAGTACCGGGCTGATGGCGGCACGCTCTCGTTACGCAATGGACTTGTCCTTACAGGTGGGACCTTCGACACTTCGTTAGGCGGTAAGGTTCTTAAATCGGATAATGGCTCATCAACAATTTCTGGAGTCACGAATAACGGCGATCTAGACATGAACGGAAGTGGTGGTTCACTGCGGCTTGGTGGTTCGATCACCAACAACGGGTTGATCACTATTAATGCCAACCAAAATGTTTTTAACTCAACACTCGTGTCTTCAGAGAATGTCGTGATCGATGGTACTGGGACGATTGAGATGATATCACTCGGAGATATCAACGATGCACGGATCCGTGCTGAAGACTTCGGGATGATCACAATCGGGGCGGATCAGACAGCTCAAGGTTCAGGTCGGATCGAAGGCGCGGATGATGGTGTGGTGGTGAATCTCGGGACCATCAATGGCAACTTCGCAGCAGTTGGAAAGGATCCAGTTCGAGAGTTGCGTCTGACTGGTAATCACGATGGGAATGGGGTCGGCGTGTACCGATCTGATGATGGACTGCTTGGACTTGGGAATGGATTGATTTTATCAAACGGCAACTTCGATTCCTCCGGAGTTGGCATCGTTGAAGTGACAAGCAATGGTGGTGCGACGATTTCCAACTGCACCAATATTGGGGAAATGGGAATTCGAGGGAATGGCGGGTCACTGTTAATGACAGGGCCGATCACGAACGACGGCACTATCTTTGTGAACTCGAACATGAATATATTCAATGCCGCGCTCGTGTTCTCCGACGCGAGTGCAGTGCTCAGTGGGAGCGGCACAGTTCGGATGCAAGCGATTTCAGAGCTTGGAGATGCACAACTCAGTGTCGCGGACGCGTATAACGCTGTCATCGGTCCGAATCAGACAATCGCCGGGAGCGGCCAGGTTCGTGGCGGCAATGGTGGCGTGATCGTTAACAATGGAACCATGAACGGAGATGATCCCGCGTTTGAGTTGAGACTCTTTGAGAATCACAATGGATCGGGGGGTGGTATCTATCGAGCAGATGATGGATCCCTCGGATTCTCAGGCGGTGCAAATTTGACAGGCGGTACCTTTGACACCAACGGTACAGGTGAAGTCGGGATGTTTGTTGGTGGAACAGCATCCATCAATGATGTGACGAATGAAGGTGTCTTTAACATCTATGGAAACGGAACGACTGTGAATCTTGATGGGCCAATCGTGAACAACGGCACAATCACGATCAACTCGAACACAAATATCTTCAATGCGGCGCTCCGATTCCAAACCGATACCACGATCAGCGGCACCGGGACAATCCATCTCATCAACGCGGGACAGAGTGCTGATGCACAGTTGGTTGCGACGAGCGGATTTACTGGCACCATTGGTAGCGGTCAGACAGTTACTGGTGATGGACAGATCGGTAACACAATCCAGATGAACGGTACTGTTGATCCATCGGGAATCACGCGTGAGTTCCAGATCGACGACCTGACCATTGGCTCGACCGGCGGGATGGTTGCGGATCTCGGCGGACTGCTCATCGGCGAATATGACAGACTCGTGCTAGGTGGTGGCAACACGATCAATCTGGACGGCACGCTCACTGTGCAACTTGATGGAGGCTATGTCCCGATGTTCCTCGACACTTGGGACATCATCACGGGTGGCACAGTCGTCGGAGAGTTTGCGGATCATGTCTTCCCGACTGCTGCAGCCGGACTGGAATACAAGGCGATCTATGAATCGAACAGAGTATTCGTCGTCCTCACGTGTGCCGCGGATCTGACAGGTGACGGCCTGCTCAACTTCCTCGATGTATCCGCGTTTCTGAGTTTCTACAGCGCCGCGGATGTGCGTGGTGATATCAACGGCGACGGGAGTTTCAACTTCCTCGATGTGTCCCTGTTCTTGCAGATCTACAGCGGCACCTGCGGCTGATCGGAGTAGAGTGAATCGACTCAATCCTGTTACGCAGGGAAAGCGAAAGGTATAAACATGAAAGCAGTTGGCTTTTTCATTGGAATCGCGCTCGCTACAAGTGCTGTGGCGCAGCCGTTGGACTTTGTGGTCGATCCGATGCAGTCTTCGATTGATCTCACGATCGAGATCGACCTTGGGGCATTGGGTGGAGACACCGATTCGGACAGCTCGTCAGTCTCCGGCATGGTGACGGCATCATTCGATGATCCCGCTGCTCCGAGCGAGTCTTCGCTGCATGATTTCTTTGGCGCGATTGATAACGATCTGATGTTCAACTGGGAACCGGCGTTTCTATCAACCGCTTCAGCAACGCTCGCTGGTGGATCAGTGGAATACGCTGAGCCTGGAACGATTTTGGGTCCTGTTCCAGTCATGTCGGGCGATGTGACCTTCCCGATGGTGCCGACGATCGTGAGCGGCGTGCTCACAGTGGACTACAACATCTTCCTCTTTGGGAGTGGGTCGGAGGTTATCAATCTCGCGGATCTGGGTCCTACCGCCGACGATATTTCTGGGATGGTCGTTGTGGGAGAAGATGACATCACGCTGACGAACACGATCGAGATCGAAACGAGTCAGCCTTTGGTTGTGGAGGGCAGTGAGATCGGGATGGTCATCGTGACTGGAACAGCGACGCTCGTCGCGACAGCGGACCTGCCGAGCTGTGCTCCGGATTTCACAGATGACGGACAGCTCAACTTCCTCGATGTGTCCGCGTTCCTCGGTCTGTTTGCGGTGCAGGATCCCGCAGCGGATATCAATGTAGACGGACAGTACAACTTCCTCGATGTTTCATTGTTCCTGAGCTTGTTCGGCGCGGGCTGTCCATAAGGACGCTGTTCGTATTTGAAGCTCGATTTCTGTCACCGGTTATCGGTCAGCAGGAATCGACTTCAAACGGCACAAACCAACCTACATGAAGATCCCGAATTTCGGGATCTTTTCTTGCATCCTTTCACTGGTTCCGGGACAATAGTATTGATGAACGATCCGATCGGATCGTGTGATCTGTGCACAAGAATATCTTGGAGGATGTGCGATGAATGGTCCTGGAGACGGTGCCGCTTTGTATAAACACCGAACAGCATTGACCGGCGTGATGGCTGGATTGATCGCGTTGACTGGTCTTGCGACCTCAGCGATCTCGGCGCCAGTGCCGACCACGATCGATGACTTCTTCCTTCCAGGTACGCAGCCTGAGACTTTGAGTCACCCGATCTCGGACTCGAACAACTGTGCCGCGTGTCACTCTGTTCCTGAGCACGACTTTGATCCTTCAGAGGGTTGGGTCAGTTCGATGATGGGACAAGCAACACGCGATCCGATTTTCCACGCGGCGTTGTCGATCGCGAATCAAGATGTTGCGTTCGCGGGCGACTTGTGTCTGCGTTGTCACACACCGAATGGTTGGTTGAGCGGCCGCTCGGAACCAACCGATGGCTCGGCGCTTGAGGGGATCGACTTCCAGGGAGTTTCGTGTAACTTCTGTCACCGCATGGTGGATCCGGAGAACATCGACAACCCAAACCCAACACCAATGGCGGACCTCGAAGTCTTCCAAGGGATCAAGGGATTGAACGACGGTGTTGATGAGGTGACTCCAAATCCGCACACAGGTGCGTATGTGGTAGACTTTTTCGATCGTCGTCGCGGACCGTTTGATCTTGGTGAGTTCTTCTTCCACGCTTGGGAGATATCGCCGTTCCATCAGAGTTCAGCGATGTGTGCGACTTGTCACGATGTGTCCAACCCTGCGTTTAGCGAGCAGCCCGATGGAACCTACGCGCTCAACGCGCTGGGAACCCCTCACGAAACTTTCGACAAATACGACATGTTCCCGGTCGAACGGACCTACTCCGAGTGGTTGCAGAGTGACTTTGCGATCGCGCCGATCGATATGGGTGGACGCTTCGGTGGAAACAAGATCGAGGTTTCCACTTGTCAGGACTGTCACATGCCGGATGTGACCGAGAACGCATGCCGAATCGATGAGACGGATCGTCCAGACATGCCGGCGCACCATTTCAACGGCGGTAACAACTGGGTGCTCAACGCGGTGCGTGACCTCTACCCTGATCTTGAGACTGGTCTGACTCCAGAACTCGCGGCGGACTCCATCGCTCGTGCTGAGATGATGCTTGAGAACGCGTCCGATCTTGAGCTTGATGAAGACGGCTCGAATCTGAATGTGCGCATCATCAACCAGACTGGTCACAAGCTCCCGACTGGTTATCCTGAAGGTCGCCGGATGTGGATCAATGTCCGCTTCCTGGACGACATGAACAACCTGGTTGCTGAGCACGGCGCGTACGACGATTCGACCGCTGTACTCTCCACGGGCGACACCAAGGTCTACGAAGCGAAGCTTGGTGTTGACGCCGCGGTTTCAGCTGCGACTGGTATTCCTGAGGGCGAGAGCTTCCACTTCGCCGCGAACAATGTGTGGATCAAGGACAACCGCATCCCGCCTCGCGGATTCACGAACGCCGGGTTTGAGTCTGTGCAAGCCGAACCAGTCGCATACTCCTATATGGACGGGCAGTACTGGGACGATACCGATTACGCGATCCCTGCTGGTGCGACCAAAGCCGAGGTTCGTGTGTACTTCCAGCTTGTGAGCAAGGAATACATCGAGTTCCTCCGCGATGAGAACGATCAGACTGGTGTCGATCCGATGAATCCGAGTACCGGCGAGATCGCGTACGACCAGTGGGTGTTGCACGGCAAGAGCCCCAAGGTCGAGATGGACTTCGCGATGATCGAGTTTAACGGCGGATGCCCTGCGGACTTCACTGGTGAAGGCGATCTCAACTTCCTCGATGTCTCCGCATTCCTCGTTGCGTACGGCAATCAGGATCCGAGCGCTGACCTCGTTGAGGATGCATCCTGGAACTTCCTCGATGTGTCCGAGTTCCTGTCGCTCTACGCGCAGGGATGTCCATAACCACTTCCCAAGCGGGCGCTCGAAAGGGCGCTCGCTTTGATTTGAGTCGATGGTTTGATGCTCGTGTTGTTTGAGCTCGCGATCGACTGACATTCCGGAGACCGATATGTTCTCAAGGTCACCCAGCGGGATTTCCACACCAACTCCACTGTCATTGCGCCGTTTCGCTCCTGCGATGGTCGCGATCATTGCGTCTACCAGCGGCAGTGCTGTCGGCGCTCCGGTGCAGTGGAAGAACGACCAAGCGAATCCTCAGCAAGCGCGACTCAGTGTTGAACCCGCTCAGCGCGTGCTGCTCGAAGCGTCCAGCAAGAACACGCCAGCAGCGCACGGCGGGTATGTACTCGTTCGATTCGCTCAAACTCCAGATCAGAGTACGCGCGAGCAACTGAGCGGAGAGGGTCTGGAACTGCTCAGTCCTGTGAGCGAGACGACCTACTTTGCACGCGTCGCGATCGATGCGGACACCTTCGCGATCGCGGATCGTGTGCTCGAAGCGGGACCGATTTCCACCGCACATAAGTTGCATCCCGCAATCCAGAACGACGAGATCCCCGATTGGTCGATCGTCGGCGCTGATTCGGTCAAGATCGAATCAGGAGAACTCGCTGGAGAACTCACAAACCCAACCGTCGCGGCGTATGTGATGCTCCATCGAGATGTGGACGCGTCGTCAGTAGATATCGACGCGATGGTCCGAGCGCACAATGGGCGCGTGCGTTCGGTTGTCATGTCGATGAACACAGTGGTTGTGGAGATGCCGTATAAGAACCTGAAGCTGCTCGCGAGCGACGAGCGTGTACAATGGGTTGAGCCCCCGCTTCCGCCGCTGGAAGTGACGAATGCGTCAAATCGTGGGATTACTCAGGTAAACACCGCGCAGTCAGCTCCGTACTCGCTCGACGGGACCGGCGTGACGGTTCTCGTGTATGACGGCGGGACAGTCCGCGATACGCACAATGATTTTTCAGGTCGCGTAACGAACATTGATTCCGCAGCCGTGCATTATCACGCGACGCATGTCGCTGGAACAATCGGTGGCGATGGGAGCACGACTTTCAACCATCGTGGGATGGCGCCAGGAGTGAACATCCTCGGCGCCGGATTCGAAGTTGCGGGGGGTCTCGGAGCGGGATTCTTGTACACCGATCCGGGAGATCTGGAATCAGATTACTCGCTCGCACTCTCGCTCGGCGCATCGATCGCGAATAACTCGATCGGATCCAATGTTGCGCAGAATGGGTACGACTGTGCATGGCACGGCGACTATGGCATCACTGCTGGGACGATCGACAATGTCGTGCGTGGTTCGCTTGGTGAACCGATCATCGTGTTCTGGGCCGCGGGCAACGAACGCGGGAACGGACGATGCGGGACAGGATACGGCACCACAGCACCACCGAGCAATAACAAGAACGCGATCTCAATCGGTGCGCTCAACTCGAATGATGACTCGATGACGAGTTTCTCCAGTTGGGGTCCATCGGATGATGGACGCTTGCGCCCAGTCGTGTCCGCGCCGGGGTGTCAGAACGGAGGGGACAACGGCGTCACCTCGACAGGTGATGGCAGCGACTCGCAGTACATCTCACTGTGCGGCACTTCCATGGCCTCACCAACAGCCGCAGGGGTCG
The DNA here is from genome assembly GCA_009827215.1 of Phycisphaeraceae bacterium. GTDB lineage: Bacteria > Planctomycetota > Phycisphaerae > Phycisphaerales > UBA1924 > UBA1924. The sequence continues at coordinate 1,497 of WUAJ01000045.1, read as the reverse complement.
GCGCACTGATTCTTCAGGACTTCAGAGTGCAATATCCAGCGTGGGGAGATCCGACCAATCAACTCATGAAAGCGATCCTCATCGAGGGGGCTGAAGATATTCTCAACGCAGGTCCAGACTATCAGAGCGGGTACGGCTCGATCCGTGCCGTCAACAGTATCGATTTCTTGCGCACTGGGAACTTCCGCGAAGAGAGCGTCGATCAAGGCACAAGCGCGAACTACACCGTGATGGTGGAAGAGGGGGACGATCCGTTCCGGCTCACTCTGGTCTGGGACGATCCGGCGGGCGCGCCCAATGTCTCTCCGGCGCTGGTCAATGATCTGGATCTGATCGTGACCGATCCGAGCGGGACTCGGCATTATCCATGGACACTCAATCCATCGAGTCCAAGCGCTGGCGCGATGCGCACGCAAGAGGATCACCTGAACAATGTCGAACAGGTTTTTGTGGAGAATCCACAATCAGGTGTTTGGCAAGTGCAGGTTTTGGGTACATCGGTCAGTGATGGACCGCAGAGCTTTGCGATTGCTTCGGCGCTGGATATCGGCGCGGGATTGCTATCGCTCTCGCTCTCAGAACCCGCTCCGGCGGCGGTCCTTCCTGGACAACCAATAGAGATCACAGCGTTCGTCAACGAAGGCGTGGACACCGTCGTTCCGGGATCGGTCACACTCAACTACCGATACGCGAGTGGCGGGTACACGAGCGCTTCGATGATTGATAACAACGACGGCTCGTACACGGGATCGATCCCTGGCGCTGAGTGCGGCGAGTTCGTGGAGTATTACATCTCCGCGAACGGACAGACTGCTGGGGAAGTCGTGACTCCTCCGGCTGGTGCGAGCAATCCGGAGCATTCGGAGGTCGGAGAGATCCAACTCGTACTCGCGGACAACTTCCAGAGCGACTACGGCTGGACTGTAAGCGGCGATGCGCTCGATGGACAGTGGACTCGTGGCGTGCCTGTTGATTGTTCAAGCAGAGGCGCTCCTGGAGTAGACTCCGATGGGTCGGGGAAGTGCTGGGTAACGGACAACGATTCAGGGAACTCGTGCAACTCCGATGTGGATGACGGGACGACGATACTGACCTCGCCGATCTACGACATGAGCGACGGCGGAGAGTTCTCGTTCGACTACTGGTACTCCGACATCCCAACAGGCGAAGTCAACGGCGATGCTTGGGTCGTCGAGGCATCCACCAACGGAGGATCGAGCTGGACGACGCTTCGGTCGAGCACGAGCGTTGCTGGCGCGTGGCGCAGCGACACGATCGTTGTGGGAGATGAGATTGGTTCTTCTTCGGCGATGCGGTTCCGATTCATCGCGGACGATGTTGGTCAACAGAATGTCATCGAAGCGGGACTCGACAATATCCGGATCACGCAGTTTGTGTGCGAACAGGATCAGGGATGTGTCGCGGACTTCACAGGTGATGGCTCGCTCAACTTCCTCGATGTTTCAGCGTACCTCAGCGCGTACGGCACACAAGATC
>WUAJ01000044.1 GCA_009827215.1 Phycisphaeraceae bacterium | reverse complement strand
TCGTCATGCTCCAGAGCATCCTTCGATGCTTTGCTCAACATCATCAGCACCCACAGCGCAAGCACGACAGCAATCGCACCCTCGATCGCAAGCATCAACAGGGATCCACTCCCAGGCGCACTCCGTAGCGCCTCGCCGACCTGCCCCATCCCCCAAGCGCCCCAAGCAACGACGAGACCGACATTCAGCACACCTTCACGCAGCGACACCGCTTTGGTAGCGATGATCCCCCCCACCATCGCAAGGAAGAACACCCCGATGAGCGCAAAGATCCCACCAATCAGCGACCCCGAAACCAGCGCCGTTGCATACCCAGATCCATCCGCTCCGCGCATCGAGCTCATCAAGCCCCCCGCGATCGGTCCGAGCACACACAGCGAAATCACACGCACAATCCAGATCCAGACAGCTTTCTTCATACCCCATCATCGCCCATCCGACGCGCCAAAGCAACCTCCATCGTGTAGCATCATGCAATGAGCACGCATCAATCACCAAATCCATCCCATCCGAGTTCCACACGCGAGCCTCGCGTACTCCTCGAAGACCTCACCGCCGGACTACTCTGGCCAACCCTCCTCAAAGCCCCAGCAATGGCCTTCGCTCCACCACGCTGGCTCCTCGGGACCATGGCCGCGTTCCTCATCGTCCTCGTCAGCGCCTTCCACGAGCTCATCTTCAACACCCAGAATACCGAAGAGTCGATTGCCCCATCACAAGGACTCGAATCCGTGCTCGCGTCCATGATGTCGCTCAATCCGAGCGTCTTCATTGAACGCCTCGCCCACACCGGACGCTTCTACACCCTCCAGCTCACAGAGTCACCCTGGATCAGCGCCGCGCTGCTCATACCGCTCTTGCTCGTACTCGGAATCTTCGGATTCGCGATCACCCGCTCCGCGAGCATCCAATACGCCCACGGCCGACACACAGATGCCATCGGAGCCCTCTCTGCCGCGCTGCTCAATATCCGACAAACCGCACTCACCACACTCGGACCATTGCTCCTCATCGTGATACTCGCGATCTTCGTCATGATCTTGGGACTCCCTCTTGGACTCCCTGTCGTCAATGTCCTCGGAGGCATCCTCTACATCATCGCACTCGCACTCGCGATACTCATCGCGTGCATCCTCACACTGCACATCCTCACACTCCCCCTCTCCATCTCAGCGCTCGCGATCGAAGGAACCGACGGCTTCGACGCGCTCCAACGCGCCTACGCCTACATCATCGCACGCCCCATCCGCCTCGGACTCTACACACTCATCCTCGTGATTCTCGGCACCACCATCACCACCATCGTCGCGACCCTCGCCGGATGGTCGATCGAACTCGCCGATGGACTCACCTCAACCCTCACCAACGACGCCGGACGACGCGTGCTCATCGGCACCGAAGACATGAGCGCCACCGAACCCGTCGCGCACAGGATCATCACCCTCGCACGCTCAGCACTCCAGCTTATCGTCGCCGGATATGTCCTGAGCCTCCTCTTCTGCTCATCCACCCTCGCCTACCTCAACATCCGTCGAGTCTGCGATGGACAAGACACCAACGAAGTCTGGGACCCCGAGCCGAGCGCCCAATCCTGAGTCAATACAAACTCAGAGAAGCCCGTCAGTCGGAAGATCCCATGGATCGAGCGGACTCGGAACATCATCCAGTTCCATCGCATCGTCAAGAACAAAGTCCCCAACCTCAGTGCGTACGAGCGATGCGAGCATCCCACCCACCCCAAGCTCAACACCGATGTCTCGCGCCAGCGAACGGATGTAGGTCCCCTTCCCACACTTGATATCAATCTCAAGCATCGGCCACTTGTAATCCACAATCTCGATCGAATCAATCCGGATCGTCCGCGACTTCAGTTCAACCTCGATCCCATCGCGAGCGAGATGATACGCGCGCTTGCCGTCCACCCACACCGCCGAGTACATCGGAGGCACCTGCTCCACATCCCCCACAAACCGATCGCACGCCGCTCTCACTTCCTCCAAACTCGGCTCTCGTTCAATCTCACTCGGGATCGGCTCAAACTCCATATCACACGACTCCGAAGTGTGCGCCAGATCCACCACCGCGCGATACGCCTTTTTCGTTCCCATGATTCGATCTTGCTGCTTCGTTGCTTTCCCGATCAGCACGACCAAAACCCCACTCGCCAGCGGATCAAGTGTCCCGCCGTGCCCAACCTTGACCTTCTTGGGAGCCCCACCACTCTTAAGCCGACCTTTAACCACACGGCAGACCATCATCGAGGTCAACCCTTTAGGTTTGTTGATACTCAGGATGCCGCGGATAGGTTGGTCGTTCTGCTCAGTCACGCGCCAACAGTATCGCTCCCAACTCAAAAAACAGCTTGATAGAGAAAATAGGGACTTTCGCTCCCTAGTTCTGATCGCCAATCCCCGCAATCATGCGATCAGTCCATGGCTCTTCTATTCCGTGCAATAGCCGAAAACAGAGCCGCCCGGACCATCCGGGCGACTCTGAGCAGGAAATGGTATTTCGATCAGTTGTTCGTTCTGAGCACTAGACTTTTCTTCTGAATTCTCTTGCTTAGAACCATTCTACGAATACAATAGACAAGTCGTTCTAAATATTCCAAACTTCCAACAATTTTTTATAAGGATTCTAAAATGGCCAACTCCAAACGCGATCTTGTCCTCACCTGTGCCCGCGAACTCTTCGAACGCGAAGGTTTTCACGCGACCGGAGTCGACCGAATCCTTGACAAAGCAGGCGTCGCGAAGATGACCCTCTACAACAACTTCGGATCCAAAGACCAACTCATCGTCGAGGTCCTCAATCAAAGCTCCCTGCTCATGATGGAACGCATCAAGCAGTATGCTCTCGAAGCCAGCAGCGACTCATACGAGCAGATCCTCGCCATTTTCCGAGCCCTTGGAGAGTGGTATCAAGACCCCGAGTTCTGCGGCTGCATGTTCCAAGCGGCCGTTGCAGAGTTCCCTGACCATGACTCGGCCCCTGCCCAAGCCGCGCTCGCACACCTCAAGCGTCTAACAGCAATATTCAACGAACTCTGTCAGAAAGCCATGCTCAAAGATCCCGAAGAACTCTCCCGCAAGCTCGCCCTCCTCGCATCAGGTGCCTCATGCGTCGCAAGACAAGCCAAAGCCCGAACTCCAGCCGATGATGCGCTCAATATCGCCGAAATACTCCTTGAACGAGCCAGCAAATAAAACACCTTGTCTACTTGGAATAGAACAATAAGTCTAATTGTTCCCCTCTACGAACCACACTACGAAAGGACACCCCATGAGTAATCAAACCACACCAACCAAATCCATAGAGGTCAACGCCGACAACTTCGAAGCCCTCATCAACTCCGACACCCCCACCCTCGTCGACTTCTGGGCGCCATGGTGCGGCCCATGCCGAGCGCTGGGACCAACCATCGAGCAGCTCGCAAAAGACCTTGAAGGTAAAGCAAATATCGCCAAGCTCAATGTCGACGACAATCCCTCACTCGCCGCCAAGTTCGGCGTCTCCTCAATCCCAACAGTACTGATCTTCCAGAACGGCCAAGTCCTCGAAACACTCGTCGGACTCCGTCCAGCGAATGCATACATCGAAGCACTCGGACTCTAACTCACCAAGCTCCCCTCTGGCGTCCTGTAGTGCGCAGGACGCCGTCTCTCTTGGAAACTTTGATTTCCAGCAGCACCGCCCGGTCTCCCTCACCGGGCGGTTGTTGTTTTCCAAGCAACGAATTCACTTCCATCATCGAATCCCTTTGGGCTTTCAACCGAGCCGTGCTATCCTGTCTGTTCGATGCCAAAGGACCCGTGGGACACACCAGCGATGCGGCAATGGACCGCGATCAAGAAAGAGCACCCAGAGTGTGTGCTCTTCTTCCGCATGGGTGACTTCTACGAACTCTTCGGAGACGACGCCGTCAACCTCTCTCGCGACCTCGGACTCTCCCTCACCACGCGCTCAAGCAACATCCCCTTCGCGGGAGTCCCCCACCACCAGAAATCCAACTACCTCCAGAAAGCCATCGACGCCGGATACCGAGTCGCCGTCGTCGATCAGCTCGAAGACCCCAAAGAAGCCAAAGGCGTCGTCAAACGCGGCGTCACCCAGGTCGTCACCCCAGGAACCCTCGTCGACGAAGCACTCATGCTCGATGAGCAATCCGCATACCTCGGAGCGATCGCCTTCGACGACGACCACCACGCCGGGATCGCGATCGTCGAGCTCTCCACCGGAGGATTCCAAGTCTTCGACGGCTCCCCCCAAGACTGCATCGACCAGCTCGCGCGCACCGGAGTCCGCGAGCTCCTCTTCGCCCAGTCCTCCCTTGCCCAAACCCCACCAAGAACCCAAAAAATCCTCGATGCCCTCAGCGTTTCTGGGACCGGACAACCAAGCTGGCAGTTCCGCAAAGAGGAAGCCCTCGAGGTCATCCACGACCAGTTCGGATCCGCAACCACCGCCGGCTTCGGACTCTCCGACGACCTAATCTCCATCCGCGCCGCCGGAGTTGTCCTCCGCTACCTCCGCCAAACCCAAGCCGTCGATCGAGAATCCACCAACGCCACCAGCGGCTCAGAGTTTCAGCGCCAGCGCTCCACCCTCGACCACCTCCAACCACCCACCCTCATCGACCGCGCCACCACCTGCACCATCGACGCGACCAGTCTCCGCGCCCTCGAAATCGAGCAAACCATCCGAGGAAGCAAAGTCGAGGGCTCCCTCGCCGGAGTCTTCCTCGCGTCCCACACCGGAACCCGCTGCGTCCTCCGCACCCCGATGGGCAAACGCATGGTCCGTCATTGGCTCAGCGCCCCCCTCAGAGAACCCGATGCCATCAACGCACGCCTCGACTCCGTCGAAGCGTTCAAAAACGACCGCGTCCTCGCTGATGCACTCGGACAACAGCTCGCCCCCATCTGCGACGTCGCGCGCATCGCCGGACGCGTTGCTCTCGGACGCGCGACCCCCCGAGACCTCGTCGCGCTCGGGACCAGCGCCGTCAACATCAAGTCCCTCATCTCCACCCTCGACCAGTGCCAAGCGCTCGCCGATCTCCGCGCCGCCCTGATCAGCATCGAGGGCGCCCTCTCTCCCGTCGCCCAGTCCATCGTCACCAAGTGCATCGACGATCCCCCGAGCCACATGCGCGAGGGAGGACTCATCCGCGACAACATCGACCCCGAACTCGACGAAGCCCGCACCCTCGAGCGCGACGCCGGATCCTGGCTCGTCGACTACCAAACCAAACTGATGGAAGAGCACGACCTCCCATCCATCAAAGTCGGATTCAACAAAGTCTTCGGCTACTACATCGAGCTCCCAAGAGGACAAGCCACGCGCGCCCCCGACACCTTCACGCGCAAGCAAACACTCAAAAACGCAGAGCGCTACATCACCCCCCAGCTCAAAGAGTTTGAGGACAAAGTCCTCGGCGCCTCAGGACGCGCAATCGAGCGCGAGCGTATCCTCTTTGACGAGCTCTGCGAGCAAGCACGCTCGATCCTCGACGAACTCGGCGCGTTCGCCCACACCGTCGGACAGCTCGATGTCCTCTGCGGATTCGGAGACAAGGCCCACCACCGTGGATGGGTCCGCCCCACCATCAACACCGCCCCCTCCATCGACATCAAGCAAGGACGCCACCCCGTCCTCGACGAGATGCTCGAGCAGCGCTTCATCCCCAACGACTGCAACCTCGCGACCGAAACCACCACCCCAAACCTCGCGCTCATCACCGGCCCAAACATGGCGGGGAAGTCCACCTACATCCGACAGTGCGCCCTCCTCGCCGTCCTCGCGCAGACCGGAAGCTTCGTCCCCGCCGAGTCCATGGACATCGGGATCTGCGACCGCATCTTCACGCGTGTCGGCGCCGACGACGCGCTCCACCAGGGACTCTCCACCTTCATGGTCGAGATGACCGAGACCGCCAATATCCTCAACAACGCCACGAGCCAATCCCTCATCATCCTCGACGAGATCGGACGCGGAACCTCCACCCTCGACGGCCTCTCCCTCGCGTGGGCCATCTCCGAACACCTCGCCCACCACCAACCACGCACACTCTTCGCGACCCACTACCACGAGATCACCCAGCTCGAAGAACAACTCCCCGATCGCGTACGCAACCTCCACGTCGCCGTGCGTGAATGGACCTCCGAAGACGGCGTCCAAGAAATCGCCTTCCTCCACTCCATCCGTCCAGGACGCGCCGACCAGTCCTACGGCGTCCACGTCGCGCGACTCGCCGGAGTCCCAAACTCCGTCACCAACCGCGCCACCGAAGTCCTCGAATCCCTCTCCGTAGAACAAGCCGACCGGATCGACGCGCCCCCAGCAACACACAAAAAAGCGATCGCCAAAGCGAACGCTGATTCAGCGCGAGATTCACAAGGCCAAATGGGACTCTTCACCGAGTTCCTCAACCACCCCGTCGTCGATCAACTCCGCGAAGTCAAACTCGACGAGATGACCCCGATGCAAGCCTTCGACGCGCTGCGAGCGTTGCAAGACCAGGCATCAGCGGATTAATTGTGCATCAGATACTCAGATCTTCGAGCTCGAATGCTTCACCCTTTGGCACATAAATCAGATCGTATTTCACCGTCCAGGTCACACCGTCATCCGTGGACGACGATCCGGTCTGACGCACCATGCCGCCGTGGATCGGGCGTACATGCATCTTGTGCATCGGACGCTCATCAACATTCGTCGGATTGAACGCCTTACCAACGAACATCACGCCCTCGGCATCGGTTTTCTTATCCGCGACAAACTGCGTCACGCCGCCACCCGATCCAACCCAGGTCTGCTTCCATGCCTTCTTGATCGGATCAAAGAAGTTCCAGCTCTCGCCCATATACGAGCCGCCGGTCGATTCCCATTCTTCATGAATCACCAAACCATTGACGCGGAAGCTGAGCGTGTTGGTCCCTGCACGCTTGCCGTCTTTCGCGTTGTAGCAGTCCCACTCCCCGACCCAGAAGTGCAACCCCTCCGGAGTCACACCGCTCGCTTTGTGCTTGGATGCTCCCTTGCTGTCTTTCGCATCTGCCGAACTGCTCGCCGTCAGGTTGGGTTGCATCGAGTCCAGCAATCCTTTCCAACGCTGATCTGTCCGCAGCGACTCCAGATCCGAGTCCCCCCGATACTGCGCCGCGTTGGTCACACCAAGCTCAACCGCTTTCTCCAGCGCCTTAAACGCTTGGTCGCTGTTCCCCTTGAGCGCCTGAGCACACCCAAGGTTGTAATACGCGATCGGCGCTGTCGCCGGGAACGAAGTCGCTCGGATGTGGTAGAGTACCGCCTCATCGAGCTCCCCCTGCGCGTGCAGCGCGTAGCCGAGCATAAACACCGCCTGCGCATGCTCAGCGTTCTCCTCGAGGATCTCTCGGCACAGACGCTCCATCTCCGCAAAGTCATTCTGCTGCAGCGCCTGATTCACATCATTCATCGTCGGAGCGGTCAACCCCTCCACTCCGTAGGCAGGCACCGCCATACACAAGGACAGGCAGACAGGGACAGCGATCAGCATTCGATTCAGTGCGTTCATTTCTCATTCTCCACTTGGAACTGTTCGGACTGGTTGGACGAATAGGTATACCAGCCCTCCCACGCCTCGGTTTCATATCGGACCACCCCCCGTCCGAACTCTCCCCCCTACCCCGCACCACGCATCAATGACATCCCAAACACTTGTGCCGATCATGCCGATTATGCCGGTTGGTGATCACTCACAAGCAAGTTTGACCGCTATTCAAGATGCCACGCCGCACCATCCGATTCGATAGTTCACACATGCGTACACATCTCCCCACACGCCGTTCTCTCCTCCTCACCACCTTCGCAGGCACCGTCCTCGCGCTCAGCGCCTGCTCATCCGAGGTCAAAGTCCAGCGTGTAGTCTACGACATGCCGGACCAAATCGCTACAAACGAGCCACAAGCAGAACCGACTCAGAGCACAATCGCTCCCGAGCAAGCCCAACTCACTTCGCCGCAGTTTGCTCCACTCACCACGCTTGAGCAGGTCCGCACCGAGCTCGAAGCGATCTATGACCGCGATGCTGAGCTCGTCGCCGCTTCATTGCAAGAAGACCCCAACCGCATCCACGCGCTCACCATGATCGCGCAGTTCGACAAAGAGCATGCCCAAACCCTCGAAACCATCATCGAGCGTTTCGGTTGGCCAACCCGTCAAATGGTCGGTCTCAAAGCCGTCCAAGGCGCCTACATCGCTGTCCAACACGCCGATCACGATCCAGAGTTCCAGTCCCAGTGCCTCGCGCTCATCAAAGAGCAAGTCGACCAGGGAGAACTCCCAGGCGCCTTCCTCGCGCTCATGACCGACCGCGTCTCCCTCTCTCGCGGAGACCCTCAGATCTACGGCACCCAAATGACCATGGCACCGGACGAGTTCGGAGTCATGCGAGCCGTCCCATCCGCGGTGATCTGGAACGCTGAAAAACTCGACGAACGCCGTTCCGCACTCGGAATGCCGCCGCACAAACGCTTCATCGAAGCGATCGAACTCGCGTACTTCGACTCAGTCGGTCACGCAGAGCGCCAGCTCTCATCAGTCCCAACCGACGAATAACTAGAACGAAATTCCAGATCAACAACTCGCATTTACCCACAGAATACCAGTGTTTTCGGACCTGTTTTCTGTTTTGTTTTCTGGAACTACCCAGTATGATGGGCGTAAAGACCCATGCGTCTATTCAGGCGTCGTGTTCAATTCCCAATCCGCTTGCCCATCGACCCGTTCTGTGGTGTATTTGTTGCTGATGGTCTCGCCCTAACCAACTTCAGAGAAGAGGAAAGTCATGCTGACTGCGTTCGTTACCCTTGCACTCGCAGGTGCCGGTCTCGCTCCTGCAACATCCGCTCCACAAGCCGACTCCAAAGCCGTCCATGTGGACCAGGACATCAATCCGAATCCAAACTTCCAGATCATCTCCGACAACGAGATCATCATCGACGGCTTCACCTACAACTCATGGGAGGAAGTCGCGCAGTCCGGATACTTCCATCAGCACGGCACCCGCTGCGGCGTTAACCCCCTAGACCCTCAACTCATCGATGGCCTCAACGAACCCGCAGGAACCCCGTCCGACTGCACGCTCAGCCGCACGCGCATCATGCCCGAGTATGATCCATCTGTTGAGAAGTACCGCATCCCAGTCGTCGTCCATGTCATCCAAACCACAGGCGGCACCGGCGCGATGTCCGATTCCCGCGTCCAGTCACAGATCGACATCCTCAATGAGGACTTCCTCGCGATCGCAGGATCAAACGGCGCACCAGGAACCGACACCCAAATCGAGTTTTACCTCGCCGAGTTCGATCCCCAAGGCAACCCAACCACAGGAATCACACGCTCCACCAACAACACCTGGTTCAACGACGGCGGATCCTATTGGAACTCCCTCGCATGGGACACCGACCGCTACCTCAACATCTACACCAACAGCGCCAGCGGCAACCTCGGATATGTCCCGAATCTGCCGCAAGGCGGTATCGTCGGATCCAACGCCGACCGCGTCGTTGTCCTCCACTCCACCTTCGGAGCCAACGCGCCCCTCGCACCATTCAACCTCGGACGCACAGGCACCCACGAGGTCGGTCACTACCTCGGTCTCGCCCACACCTTCTCAGGAGGATGCTCAAACACCTACACCTCAGGTGACCTCATCGTGGACACCAACCCTGAAAGCAGCCCAACTTTCGGATGCCCAGGTTCACGCAACTCGTGCGGCCAACCAGCTCCATTTGACAACTACATGGACTACGCCGATGACCGCTGCATGAACAAGTTCACCCCAGAACAAGCCAACCGCATGCGTTGCACACTCATCAACTACCGTCCAGACCTCTACACCCTCGCGGCAGGTCCATGCAACGAAGCCGACCTCGTCGCGCCATTCGGTTCATTGAACTTCAGCGACATCTCCACCTACCTCACCCAGTTCAGCTCCGGCAACCTCGCCGCGGACCTGAACAACGATGGCGCCCTCAACTTCCTCGACATCTCCCAGTACCTCGCAATCTATAGCGCCGGCTGCCCATAATCCGGCATCAAAAACTCCACTACGAATGCACCCCTGTGACTTCAGGGGTGCTTTTTCATTCGTGTCATACTCCAACCCCCTAGCCCAAAACCCACCGCAAGGTCTATCATCCCTCTGCAGCGAGCCAAGGCTTTCAATCGCTGAGAACGCCACCTTAGCTCAGTCGGTAGAGCGAAGCTTTCGTAAAGCTTAGGTCGCGAGTTCAAGTCTCGCAGGTGGCTCTTCCCCTCCTATCCCCATGCAAAACATGCATTTACGACTACAAACCCGCTTTATTTACCCTATTCCCACGCCATGAGCCCCGATCCTCAGGATCGCAGGGATCCAATACTTTCCATGCTGCGTATCGACCCATATCTGGTATGATCGAGACCGCACACTCGGATCGCCAGCAGTTCGTCGCAAGCAGATCAGCACATGGATCGATGCCGATCGCTTCGTAGCGATGCACACGACGAGAATACGGGACACAAACACGATCCGCAGGAGTCACCACGATGACGCACACACCTCGCAACAACCCACGCATCACAGCATGCTCCATGCTCGCCGCAGCGCTCGGATCACTCAGCGCCCCCGCGGTCATCTCGACCACCGGCGTCCTCGGATTCCTCGCCGATGAGACCACCGCATCAACCAACCAGAGCGAGTCTCAAGAGAAAGCAAACACGCTCCGCCAAATGTCCAAACCCATCACCCTCGATGTCGAAGACCAACCGCTCGAAGACATCATCAACTTCCTCATCGATGTCACCGAAGCCCAGATCGAACCGATCTACCTCGACGGCATCGCCTCCACAGGTATGGACCCCGACACCCTCCTCTCGCTCCGAGTGACCAATGTGCCCGCCATCACCGTCCTCGAACGCGTGCTCAAAAAAGCAGAACGCATTGAAGCGATCGGAGAGGAATACACCTGGCAGTTCACCGACATCGGTTCCATCGAATGTGGACCAAAGACCGTCCTCAACGAGAACCAACGCATCGAGCTCTACGACATCGCCGACCTCATCATGGTCGTCCCTGACTTTGACAACGCGCCGCAGTTCAACATCCAAAGCTCCGGAGGAAGCAGCGGAGGACAGAGCCCCTTCTCAGGTGGTGGCACACAGATCCAGATCGAGTCCTCCGCCGATCGCTCGCAGCGCATCATCGACCTCCTCGAGTCCAGCGTCGAACCAGACCAATGGGCAAACGCTGGAGGCGACGGCGCCTCCCTCACCGTCTACGGCACATCACTCGTGATCAACGCCCCAGACTACATCCACCGCCAGATCGTCGGATACGACTTCTGGCCGGCACGACTCCACACCGTCCGCGCCAAGGGCGATCAACGCTGGATCCAAGTCAAACCCGATCCCGCGATGCGCAAGCCGTAATCATCTCCACAAAAATCCCAAGACCTCTCTCTGCGGACGGCTCCCTCAAGAGCCGTCTGTTTGTGATGGCACACCCCAAAATCACCGATGATTGCTCAGGAAGCTCTCCGCAGCGTCCCAAAGCAACCAATCGCCCCAGATCGGGTACAGTGAAATAGAAGAGAGCATCGGGTCTTGGTATGAGTTATGAACAATCCGACAACCTGAGTCAATCCTGCGATTCCTGCGGCTATTCCCTCGCAGGACTCCCACTCGGAACCAAGTGCCCCGAGTGTGGTCATAGCTCAGCACGCCGATCAAAGAACATCCGACAAGCAACCAAGAGCTTCCAAGCGCCCTCTTGGTACATCCAGTGGATCCGCTACGGATTCCTCCTGTGCATGATTGCGCTGATCGGAGGACTCGCCGGCCCGGCAGCTGCTGGTATCGGATCGGGAACCAAGAGCATGATCGTCCCTCTTGCGTTCGCGATGTTCGTGCTCGCGAGCGGATGCTGGACCGCTGGGGTCTGGATGATCACGCGTTCACGCAAAGGGATGGACACTGTCTCCCACGACCCAGTCCTCGACAATACAACGCTCGTCAAAGCAATCCGTCTGATCTCATTCGCTTGGCCAACCTGGATCCTTCTCATCGTCTCCGCCGCGATGATCGCGCAGACAGGGAATGTCTCGATGTTCCATCGCATCGCGATCGCATCTGTCGGACTCATCGCATGGATCGGACTCATCCCCGCGTGTGTCTACTTCGCCGAGCTCGCGTACTGGGCCGCCGATGACCGACTCGCTACGAGACTCCGCGCCACCGCGTGGGTCATGATGGTCTTCGGAGTCCTCGCCGTCATCTCGCGCCTCATCTCAATGACCAACTTCCCAGCATCCGACCCCGCACGATTTGTGTTCATCTGGACCACAGTCTTCTGCTTCGGAGCAACCGTCGTCTTCTTCTGGTCGATGTTCCGCATGAGCGTTGTTCTCAACTGGGCGCTCAGTCACCAACGCATCAGCGCCGACAAACACATCCGCCTCGCCAAGCGTATCGAGAACCAGATGAACCATCAGTCCTCGATCTCCAACCAAACCAACTGCGAATACTGCGGCTACAACCTCGAAGGACTCGCCTTCACAGGACGCTGCCCAGAATGCGGAGAAGCCTACGGCTCATCAGACGGCATCATGGGAATCCGCGATCCCGCGCTCGACGCCCCACGCCACGACGACACCCCGATCCAAATGGCCGACTCCACAGGAGGACAGGTCACCCACAGACCAAACCTCGACTCACCAATCAGCGACGGCCCAACCAAAGCCCCGCCCCCACTGTCCTACGACGAGCACCGAGACAGCATCCCACTCGCAGATGACCCAGACGACCAGCATCGATTGCAGGGATAACGATTCCACAACAGAAATACATATCACTCGGCACCAACCCACATCCGCCGATACCATGTCTCTATGACCGTGCAAGCCAGCGCCCCAAACGCATCCAACGAAGACCCCGCATCCATGTGGACCTCCACCACCGACGCCAAATCCATCGCCGACTGGATCGCGAAGCAAGAAACCCTCGTCCTCCTCACCCACACCAAACCCGACGGCGACGCGCTCGGATCCACCCTCGCACTCGCGCGAGCAATCAATCACACAAGAGGAACCACCGGTGCCGTCTCCGCCGCTGAATGCTGGTACGCCGCCCCCATGCCCGAATGGGGCGCGAAGATGGCGATCCCTACCAAGTTCCGCCTCATCGATCCGCCCCAACCCGCGCCCGCCGTCCTCGATCCCGATGGGATCATCATCACCGACACCGGCTCATGGTCCCAGCTCGCCCCCT
>WUAJ01000043.1 GCA_009827215.1 Phycisphaeraceae bacterium | reverse complement strand
CATGGAACGTCCTGGACATTTCCGCGTTGCTTTCCGCGTACAACGCCGGATGTCATTGAAAAGGGTAATCAGTATTTTGATACTCTCTCAAAACACAACGACCGGCGATTCACATCGCCGGTCGTTGTTTGAATCTGTATGTATGCGTCAGTAGCGACGGATCACGCCGCGGACGATGCCTTGGATCTGACAGAACTGCACGCGGATCGGCTCAAAGTCCGGATTCGCGGGCTGCAATCGGATGTGGTCCGCTTCCTTGTAGAAGGTCTTGAGCGTGGTTGATCCGTCCTCGAGCAGCGCGACGACGCGATCGCCGTTGGATGCGACCTGGGCGCGTTGGAGGAGTATGAGGTCGCCGTCAAGGATGCCCTCGTCGCGCATGGATTCACCATCGACGATGAGCGCGAAGGTGGATCCCGAATCATCAACCGCTCCGAGGAACTCGACGAGATCGACCTCGTCCGCGTCTGCGACCTTCTCGATTGGGTATCCCGCCGCGATCTTCCCGACGAGTGGGTACTTCATCGGACGCGACTCGTCAGGGACCGCGATCCCCTCAGCAATCGACAAAGAGCGTGCCTTGTTCGCTTCGCGAATCAGCGCGCCTTTTTTGATCAGTGCTTCGACGTGCTCGAACACTGTGACTTTGCTGACGCCGATTTCGTCCGCGAGCTCTTGCATCGTCGGGGAATAGCCACGGCGAATTCGTGAATCGCGGATAAGCTGGAGAATTCGGAGCTGCTTTGGAGTGAGATTCATGGTTCTGATCCTTCCGTTTGCTTGTGCCGACAGTGGTTTGAGCTGGATTGCGAGATGCACCTGTCATCTGATCAGCCGTAGTCTGGAGTCGGCTGCGTTGGGATTTCATCAGTCGCTGTCCGCTCACGAGCATGCCGAGATCGAGCATCCTCTGGCGCCGAGCAACACTTACCAATCCATCATCAGATCCACGATCCGATGATCCCCCTTGCAAAGAGCTCCCGGGGCGGAGCACGAGTGACCCGATCGCGGCGTGATGATCGTCATACTCGAATGCATAATCGCCGCCAGGGCCGAGTTTGAGAAGTGGTGCGTGTGTCATTGGAATACTCGATTCTTCAACTGGTCTATCCTCGACACGAACGGCTCATGTCTCGGTTGGTACCAGTTTGATCGGGTCTTCCAAAGGTGAACAAACACCTTTTACTCAATCAATGTTCGGTCAACGATAGCCGATCATCAACCGATCGACAAGGGTAAATCGCGTTTCTGCAGAGATTCGGACGAAAAGTGCCCTAAAAGTGGGGTTATCGGGCACAAAAAAACCCGGCGCAAATCCTGCCGTGACCCGAACAAACCATCGGTTATCGGGTCATGTCCGGCAGATCGCACACAGTTTCATCCTCAACGAGTCCGCTCAAAGCGTGCGCCAGAACGCTTGATGCGCCCTTGGATCTCCAGCATTGTCGCCGATGCGCGGAGCGAGCCGGGATCGATGTTCAGCAGCTCACTCAACTGATCCCCGGTGCGAGGCTCATCCAACGCTTCGAGGATCCGTCGGCTCAATGGATCAAGATCCCCGATCGGTTCAGGTTCGGGTTGCTGCTTGGGAGTGGGGGACTTGTATGCGATTGGCTCTCTCGCTCCTTGTTTGAGCGATCCGGCGCTGCGTTCGAGGATCTCGATGATCTCCCCCGGCTCACTGACCAGATGCGCCCCGCCTGACTTGAGTAGCTCATTGCTCCCTCCCGAAGCACTCGAGTCCACGCGTCCTGGGACTGCGAAGACCTCGCGTGCGTGATCGTCGACCGCGTGTCTAGCAGTGATGAGTGCGCCTGATCGGCGCGACGCTTCGATGACTAATACTCCAAGCGAGAGTCCAGAGATGATCCGATTCCGAGCCGGGAAGTTTTCGCTGCTTGGTGGAGTATGGAAGGGGAGCTCCGAGATGATCGCGCCGCCATGCGCGACAACACGATCAAACAGCTCCGCGTTTTCCTTTGGATACACATGACCCAATCCACATCCAAGGACGACGAGCGTTTTCGCTCCAGCGTCGAGTGCTCCGCGATGCGATGCGGAGTCGATCCCTCGCGCGCCGCCGGAGACGATGGTGAATCCCGCGCTCCCGAGCGAGCGTGCGAATCGCGTTGCTTGTTCCGTGCCGTAGATCGTGCACTTGCGTGATCCGACCATCGCGATGGGATGCTGGAGTATGGCGGGATCGAGTGAGCCTTTAAAACGAAGTATGGGTGGAGCGCCGGGGATCACGCGCAGCAGCGATGGATACCAGTCGTCCATGACTGAGACGATCGAAGCGCCCGCTTCATCCAGAGTTGCAAGTTCCTCTTCCACACGCTGCGACACATCCGCTCGGCGCTCGATGATGCTCGAAGCGGTCTGTGAACCGATCCCCTCGATGCGTTTGAGTTGACTGAGTGACATGCTGAGCACTTGCTCAGCAGATCCAGCGGTCCTGATGAGCCGATCGATCCGCACTGGTCCCAGTCCAGGAATCAGCGTCAGCGCGAGCAGATCACGCGTTGCTTGACTGGCAGGGTGTGCGGACATCATTCGAAGGATTCGACGAGTTTGAGTGGCGCGTAGCCCTTGCCTTTGGTCTTCTCATCAAAGTCCAGCATGCGTCCGACGACCTCGAGTTCGGTGTCCAGACGCACGCGCGTGAGCACGCGCATCAGCACGATTTGTTGTGTGTAGACATACGCGGGATCGGGTTTGCGGATCGTGACGAACACACGCTTGCCTTCAGGGGTGCGCTCCGTTGAGTCGAGTCGGAGCGACCATCCAGGGGATGGGGCTTGCATGACGATCATGTGGAACTCTTCGTCATCCTCAAGCATGATTTGTGGCGCGTTCTGGAGACGTGCCGCCGCGTCCTCATCGCGCTCCCAGATCTTCTGGATGCATCCCGAAATCATGAGCACGAAAATAAGGCCCAAACCGATCAGCACGGCGTGCTTTGGTCGAATATAAAGGGCCGATCCGACGGCGTTCGTTTGGTTGTCCATACACAATCTCCCAAGTGTTCGTCTTGTGTATGGTAGTGGGAGGGGGTGCTCCATGCAACCAGAAAGACGCTGAGAGCTGATTTATGCGTAGGTATCGAGCACGCGTCCTGTTGCCGGGACCATCTGCTGATGGAGCCGGATCTCGTGTGCCGCGACCTTCGGACGAGGCTGAGGATCGATGATCTCACCCAGTTTGGGGAGCAGCGGAGTCGCTTGGGGAGCGTCTGGTAGAGCTTTGCAGGCTTGTGAAAGATCCACCAAATCCTCGATCTTGCGATTCGCTTCGAGGAATCGATGGTACGGCACAGTCCCAGGAGCAGCGGCATACGGATCGCGCTGAGGGACATCCCGCTCGCATCGCACGATGGGCGTGATGAGGTATCCATTCTGACTGCTGCAGACGCGCATGCCAGTTCAGTGGCGAACATCGTGCCTGACGCAGTCCAAAGTGCATCGTCCGAGAGAATCCTCAATGCGGCACAATTCTTTGGGATAGTTGAGCTCAGTAGGTTCGGTTCCAGTTTCGGATCATGCCGTGTGTTGCATAGGAGCAACAGTGGTTGATGCGTACCATCCTCTCGATGCGCACCGATGAACTCGACTTTGAACTCCCCGATTCGCTGATCGCGACGATGCCTGCTGAGCCTCGCGATTCGTCGCGTTTGCTCGTCGTGTCGCGTTCGGATCCGAGTGTGCTCGAGGATCGTGTTTTTTCAGACCTGCCTCAACTGCTCGCGCCCAATGATCTGCTCGTCTTTAACCGCTCCAGTGTTCTCCCGGCTCGATTCCAAGGGAGCAACATCGAGACCGGCGGTGGATTCGAGGGGTTGTACCTCCACGATGTGCCGCAGAGCAGTCCTGAGAGACTTCTTTGGATCGCGTATGTCAAAGCAAAGCGACCACGCGTGGGTCGCCGAGTGGGATTGGTCGATGCGTCTGGGAATCCGACGGATGTCGTCGCGGAGTTTGTAGAGCCCTATCCAGAAGAAGGACCTGGCGCTTGGGTGCTCGAGATTACCGGTTCAGATAATCAAACCAGCGACAAGGTGCTGACTCGTATCGGAGGGACTCCACTCCCGCCGTACATCTTGTCGCAGCGGAAAGCAAGGGATCAGCACATCGACGATTCGACGGATCGCCGTTTATATCAGACGATGTACGCATCGCAGGAGGACTCTGGATCGGTCGCCGCACCCACGGCGGGCTTGCACTTTACCGATCGTGTGATGGATGGATTGAAAGAGCAGCGTGTACAGACGAGCGAGGTGGTCCTCCATGTCGGCGCTGGAACATTCAAACCCATCGATGCGGAGCGTCTCGAAGATCACGACATGCACAGCGAGCGATGCTCGATGGGATCGGCGCTCGATCAGTTCTCGCAAGGCAAACCAACAACTGGACGAGTCTTCGCCGTCGGATCAACCAGTGCTCGCACGCTCGAGAGTTTCGCGGACATCTATGAAAGTGGGGGGGCACTGGATCAACCCATCGATACGCGGATTCTGATCTCGCCGGGTTATCGATGGCGTTGGGTTGATGGCATGCTGACTAACTTCCATCTCCCAAGATCAACGCTCATTGCGATGGTTGCGAGTATTCTGGATAATGGTGGACAGCATTCAGGGATCGAACGCGTGCAGCAGATCTATGCACACGCGATCCACAACAAGTACCGTTTCTACAGCTACGGCGACGCGATGTTCATCCTGCCGTAGTCCAAGTTCAGCAGGCATGTGGTATGGTGGTGGAAAGTACGCAAACACCGTCGATTTAGACGATAATGGGGATCATTGATCGGGAAATCGTCCATGGAACTGAGCAGACTCATCGAAGGCATCGAGCTGGAACCGATCGAGGGATCGGATGCTGATTATGCTGTGCGCGTCTGTGATCTGACGGAGGATTCGCGGACCGCGATGCCGGGATCCTTATTCATCGCGCGGGCAGGGACCAAAGACGAGGGCGCGAAGTACATCGATCAAGCCGTCGCGGCCGGCGCCGTTGCAGTGGTGACCGACAATCGCGATGCAAAGGCGCCGGAGGGGCATCATCCCGCGATCCTGTACACACCCGATGCGTGTGGCATCGGCGCGAAACTCGCAGAACGCTTCTATGGACATCCGAGCGATCAACTCGCGATCGCTGGAGTTACAGGAACCAACGGC
This sequence comes from Phycisphaeraceae bacterium, assembly GCA_009827215.1. Taxonomy (GTDB): domain Bacteria; phylum Planctomycetota; class Phycisphaerae; order Phycisphaerales; family UBA1924; genus UBA1924. The sequence goes on along the minus strand of WUAJ01000043.1, from coordinate 8,367 downwards.
AAGACCACGATCGCGCACCTGACTCAACAGATCGTCAAGAGCGCCCACATCAATCACAAACGCGTCAAGTGTGGCTTGATCGGGACAGTCCAGATCGACGACGGTCGAGAATGCAGCGCCGCGCCGATGACGACCCCTCCCGCGATCGAGTTGAGCCGAACACTCTCGACAATGGTTGAGCACGGCTGCAGCGCCTGCGCCATGGAAGTGTCGAGTCATGCACTCTCACAGAAGCGGACTTATGCGTTATCAATCGATGCTGCAGGTTTCACCAACCTGAGTGGCGATCATCTGGACTATCACAAGACGATCGAGTCCTATACCAAAGCAAAGGCGTCTTTCTTTGAGCACCTCTATCCAGGATCACTCGCGCTGATCAACATCGATGATCCCGCTGGTCAAGTGATGATCGATGCGTGCAGACAGGGCGTTGACATCCAGAGATGCTCGTTGAGTGATCCCGATGCGGAGTGGTCTCTTGAGATCCAATCCAGATCGCTCGATGGGATGATGCTCAAGATCCGCACGCCGATTGGGGATCTGGAATCGAGCATCCCATTCTTTGGGGACTACAACGCGAGCAACACACTCATCTCAATGGGATTGTCCTCTCGATTGCTCTCAAAGATCGGGATGACAGATCAGCAGATTCTCGAGCACTGGTCGCATGCGCTTCCGCAGCTCAAACTACCGAGCGGTCGATTGGAGCGTGTTCACACAAGCAGTGATGATCTGCGAGTCTTCGTGGACTTTGCGCACTCAGACGACTCGATCCGCAACTGCTTGAGTGGTGTCAGAGCCGTGCTTCCCGACGGCGCGAAGCTCTGGTGTGTCTTCGGATGTGGCGGAGATCGGGATCGAACTAAGCGACCACGCATGGGACAAGCCGCGTGCAACAGCGCGGATCGTGTGGTGTTGACAAGCGACAACCCACGCAGCGAGAAGCCTTCGAGGATCGTGGATGATGTGCTCGCGGGGCTCGATCAATCCCAACGCGATCGTGTCGAGGTCCAAGTGGATCGGGCGCAAGCGATCCGCTTTGCGATCGAGCACGCACAAGCCGGCGATGTGATCATCATCGCAGGGAAGGGTCACGAACCAGAACAGATCATCGCGGACCAGAGCGGACGATTGGTGCATCACGAGTTTGATGATCGCGTCCTTGCACGCGAAGCGCTCGATGAACGAAAGGCCAGATCAGAGGTGAATGCATGAGTTTGTTGGACTGGGACATCATCCAATCCGTAACCAATGGACATTGGGCTGTTACTCCTGACCAGAGCGCGGCGACTCCGACTGGGGTCGCGATCGATACGCGAGAACTCAAGCTTGATCAGATCTTCGTCGCGTTTGTGGGCCAGCGCGTTGATGGCCACGACTATCTCCAGCAAGCGAAGAAGCAAGGTGCATCGATGTGCATCATCACGAACCCTACGAGTGTTCCCGATGGATTCGATGTCCCGACGCTTGTGGTGGATGATGCTACAGCCGCGATGACACAGCTCGCGGCGCACTGGAGGTCGCTCCTCGCCGGGACAGTCATTGGCGTGACCGGTTCCAACGGCAAGACCACCACGGCAAGACTCATCCATTCAGTGCTCAATCAAGCGGGTGATGCGTGGGTGTCCTCTAAGAGTCACAACAACGCGATCGGCGTCCCGATGTCGATCCTCAACACGTCGATCGATGCACGCTTCGCGATATTCGAGCTCGGGACCTCAAGTCCAGGCGAGATCGATGCACGCGCCCAACTCGTGCGCCCTGACATTGCGGTCATCACCTCGATCGGTCGCGCACATCTCGAAGAACTCGGATCCATCCAAGGCATCTGCGAAGAAAAAGCAAGCATCCTGCGCCACACCACACAGCGTGCCTTCATCCCTAAAGGAGTTCCAGAACTCGATGTGGTGGTTGATGCGTTGGGATTGGAAATCCAGATCCAACAAGTCGGTCCGGAACTGGTGAAAGTCCTTGAGGCCACCGATCAGCGTGTGTCATTCGAGGTTGATGGATCAGACTACGAAGCGCCAGTTCCAGGCGCGCACAATGCGCACAATGCCGCACTCGCTGTTCTTGTGGGGCGATCGTGGGGAATGACCAATCGTGATATTCGAGCAGGATTATCAAAGGCATCCCTCCCAGAGATGCGTCTGGATCGTGTTGAGATCCCAACCCAGAACGATCCGATTGTGATCTATAACGACGCGTACAACGCGAATCCTGATTCGACTCGAGCCGCACTTGAGTTCTTCCGTACACTACACACTCAGAACCCTCGCGTGATCATTCTGGGAGACATGCTCGAGCTGGGTGGCACGACAGAATCGGAGCATGCTTCGATGATGGAAGTACTTCAAGGTATTGAAGCACGCAATGTGCTTGTCGGAGAGCACTACAGCAATGCGAGTAATGGTCAATTCGAGTGCTACCCGAATCCGGACGACCATGCGATGAGTGAGTTGGCGAGAACCATCAATCCTGGAGACATGGTCCTGCTCAAAGGCTCCCGCGGGATAGGTCTTGAGCGTTTGGTGTATATCCTCATCAATCGCTATACGCCGTATGCGAAAGCAGCGGTAGCTCCGATCTCAAGTGTGGGTGACGCTGATTCATGATCTATATTCTGCTCGACATCATCCGAGGCTGGCTTGTTGACAACGGCTTGTACTTCTACTTCCGTGTGTTCGACGAGATCCAGTTCCGCACACTTGCCGCAGCGGGATTGTCGTTCGCGATCGTGGTGTTTATGGGAAAGCGTGTCATCCGCATGCTCATCAAGCTCAAGATCGGTGATGCGGGAGAAACCGACGCGGCGCTTCTGAGAGAACATGCCGCGAGCAAGGCGAATGTCCCAACAATGGGTGGCATATTGATATGTGGTGCGATCTTCATCTCAAGCTTTCTCCTCGCGGATATCCGAGTGAATCTCGTGTACACCGCACTGTTCACGCTCCTCTGGATGACCGCAGTGGGGGGCGCGGACGATTACCTCAAGCTGACCGCTTCACGCCGAGGGACGGGTCGTCAGGGCCTGTATTCATGGGAGAAGCTGGTCTTCCAACTCGGGATCGGTCTCATAGTGGGGTTCTTTGTGTATCGCTACGGAGTGGAATTCCAGAATAATCAGCAGGTCGATTCCATCGCGCATGTGCTCAACCTCCCATTCCAGCGCACCTATGACCCAAACACCAAGTTCGCCGCCGATGGACTGATTTACCTCGGGCTCCCAGCGTTCATGATCATCTCGATGCTCGTGATCGCTGGACTCTCCAACGCCGTCAACATCACCGATGGCATGGATGGGCTCGCGTCGGGAACCAGCGCGATCGTTTGCTTCGCGTTGATCCTGCTCTCGCTAGTGTCTGGAGAGCTGAGCTCGGCGCAGTACCTGTATGTGCCGTATGTCCCGCTCGCGGATGAGCTCGCGGTCATCGCGGGTGCGATGTTCGGCGCGTGTCTCGGATTCTTGTGGTGGAACTGCAAACCCGCTCAGATCTTTATGGGAGACACCGGATCGCTCGCGCTCGGAGGAATGATCGGATATATCGCGATCGTCACTCGTCAGGAGTTTGTCGTATTACTCATGTGCGGTGTATTCCTCTTCGAAATCCTCTCCGTTGTCCTTCAGGTCGGATGGTTCAAGTACACACGCATCCGCACAGGCACTGGCCGACGGATATTCAGGATCGCGCCATACCACCATCATCTCCACCAAGGAGGTTGGGCGGAGAATCAGGTCGTCGCTCGTTTGTGGTTGATCACGATCCTGCTCGTCGTCGTCGCGATGGCTTCACTGAAGCTCCGTTGATTGCTCGATGAGCACCATCGGGAGTTGCAGGAAAAACTTGTCCTGGATCGGACCATTCTCCGCAGGATCAATCTCAAACCTCAGCGTCGCCGCGTTCTCTGGGAGTTCAAGATTCAGCGTCTCATTAGGAGTGGGTGTCGCGTCAAAGCGCTTGCTCCAGAGCGTTTGCACAACACCATCAGTCGTAGTCGTCGTGATGATGACCTGGTTGTTGGTCCATCGCTGATTCCACGCATTGACGCTCATCGTCACTCGGCTCGATCCGACAGGCAGATTCCAACTCATCGAGATTGGTGTTTCGACTCGAGCCTTTGTCCGATTGCCGCCAACCCAACGCGAGACATCGAGCAGCGGATCTTGTGCCCAATCCTGATCTCCCATCGGCTCGATCATCGCAGGCGAGTAGCTCTGCAGATCAATCAGCATGCTGGAATCAGAGATCACTTCCACTCCCAGCAGTTCAGCATTGAACGATTGTGACTGATTCCGTGTATGGATCGGATCATCGAGACTCGCAACGATCCCTCGTGCTTGATCCCATTGGTAGTCACTGACGCGAAGTCTTTCTTTCAGTGTCGTCAGGATGTACATGCCGGCGCTGGGTTCTCCGGGATTCTGCAGCATCACGGCACGGATCTGATCGACAGGATAGTTTCTTGTGAGAGTCTGTCCGTTCGAGGTCGTCTCGATGAGCACGCTCTCGCCGATACTGATGATGAACCCGAGCACGGTGTCCTCGTTGCTCAGCCGGATCGCGTCATCCTCGATGCTCGCATCAAAGATCGAGACTGGAGATTGGAAGTCTCTCGTCTCGCTCAGCCGACGGATTGAGCGGATCCGTTCGATCGGGATTGAAACGAGCTGATCGGATTCGAGGCGCTTGCCTTGCACAAGCTCATCATTGTTGGAAGGCTCGATCAGCATCACCACACGCTGACCATCCGTCAGCTCGACATGCATCGCGTGCTCGTAGTCGTCTGTGTCGATCCCATCTCGCAAGACCATATCCTGATCAATCCACAACCCTCGGATCTGATCAGATGTGAATCGGATCGGGATCCCATCACGATCGGTCCCGATGACGCCTTGTGCTGTGCTGGATTCATCGATCCGGATCGGTGTGGTGTTGAGCTGCTCGTCGAGGACATACGCCCAGTTGGGTTCAGCGATGCCGCTGGACGCTATGAGCGAGAGCACAAGGATCGGGATGGAACAACGCATAGACATTACTTCTGAAAGATCGGCAGATACCGCTTCGGCATTTGAAGAACAATGAGAGACATCGCGGTGCCGTATGCCTTTCCGGCGGAACGATCGTCCCAGGACCCATCATCGAGCTGGGAATCCAGAAGTTCTCGGCGGATCGCGGGCCACCAAGTCTCCCAGTGCTCACCACCTGCGAGGAACATGGACTGGACGGCGTAGTACTGTCCATAGAAATAGTGCGAACGCGATGGGGTCGTCGCGCCTGGGAGAGCGGTCCCCATCAGGTACTCAAGACCACGATCGATCGAGTCATCCGAGTAAATCCCGGCATAGTACAAACTCGCAACCCCCGCCGCGGAGCGTGGCCAAGCACTGGAGCCGGCGCTCGCTTGGTAACGGAACCCGCCGTCGGGATTCTGTGTGCTTCGCACATACTCAACCGCACGATGGATCGTGTTGCTCGAGACCTCGATCCCGGCGTTGCGAGCACTCCGCAGCGCCATGATCTGACAGATGGTCACGGATACATCCGCATCATACGGGACTGGGTTGTAGCGCCATCCACCCTCTTCGTTCTGTGTCTGCTCGATGAGTCGAACGCCTCGGACGAGCGCCTCATGGATGCGTGTGCTGAGCGTTGTGTCCGGACCACCACCCGTCATGCCGTAGATTTCGCCAAGGAACAGCATCGCAAAGCCGTGCCCGTACATCGGACCGTTGTTCGCTTGCGCCGCGATCAATCCGTTCTCTTTGGTTGAGTCGAGGATGAACTCCACACCTCGCAGGATCTGATCCCGATAGGGCCCGCGCGAAGCCGTGTTCCCATCACCCATCATCGCGAGACATGCGAGCGAGGTAATCGCGACATTTTTCCCGAAGCGACCGCCTTCCCATGATCCATCCTCGTTCTGGGTGGTCGCGAGGTAGTCGAGTCCCTGCGCGATGGATTGATCCAGCGCCTCGGTGATCTCCGCATCCATCGGATTGGACGCCGCGGACTGTCCAGGCTGCGCGATCGATGCGTGTGGAGTGACCAACAAGAATGAGGGCAGGATGAAGCAAAGAGCTTTGTTCATTCTTCCTCCTCCGCGAGCGCTTTATAGTAGCGTTCCGTGAGCGTGCGATACAGATCGGAATACGGCTCATCCAATCCCTGACTCAGCGCCTCTCGAAGTCGCTCAGGGAGGTTCCCCCAACGCGCCACGCCGCTGCTCAGATCATTCGATCCGACATCGGTCGATCCGCCGGGCATCGAGGAGTCGCTGGGTTCTCCTCCTGGATTGGTGGGGGACTGCTGTTGCTGTGTGCTCTGGTTGGGTTGCTGCTGTTGTCCAGAAGAGGAGGAAGATGACGAGCTACTGTTACTGCTACTGCTTGAATTCTGATTCTGCTGAGCCGACTCGATGATCTGCTCAAGCTTGCGGATGATCTCCTCTTGCATCCGCTGCGTCGTGAGCCCGGCATCCTGAGATCCATCGATGCGATCAGCAACCTGACCCATCATCCCCACGGCTTGCGTGAATGCTTCCCCGGCTTGCTGAGGAGAGAGCGCCTCATCGAGTTTGCTCTCATCTGGAGTATCCTGAGCTTCTTCCAGTCCGAGCAACTCATCGAGCGAGGGAACGCGTTTTGGTTCGTCCTGCGCATGCAGTGAAGCCGTGCAGAGTGCACTGATCGAGAGAACGAGCATCGATTGTCTCAACAAACGGATCATGGTTGAGCGTCTCCATTCTCCTGTTCGACTGAGGTGGGGTCAGGGTTCATGCTTTGGATGAGTTCTTGCCCCTTCTCCGCGAGATCACGCTGCATCCGACCGATCTCTCGGACTCGATCCGGATCTTGTGTGCTCTGCTCGTTGAGTGAGCGGGTCTGCATCGCCGTGAGTTCTTGGAGCGCTTTGAGCAGCTGCAACTGTGCGACCGGCGGGATGACGGGCTGCTCACCACCTCCGCCTTGACCGCCGCCGCCACCGCCTTGCCCGTCTTCGAAGTCCTCGGACTGATTCTGTTGCTGATCCGAGAGCACATCGATGAGCGCTTGCAGGATGCTCGCGATTGCTTGCTGATCGGAGACAATCATCGGATCGATTGTGCGCTCGTTGAGTGACTGCGAGACGGATTCGAGCAAGCGATCCAACTGATCGTGCGCGAGCGAGAAGATCGGCGCGTCACTGAGTTCTTTGGTCTCATCAAGCAACGTGCGTAGTGACTCGCTCAGTTGCGATTCATCACGCGCCAGTTGTCGTGCCGTCGCTCGCTGACGACGATCGAGTGGATCTCCAACCAATGGTCGAGTCTCCGTGGTGATCCGTGCTTGTTCTTTAAGTGAGTCTTGGTACTTTGCTCGGAGCTCATTGCGGAGTTGAGCCGTCTGTCGATCCGCGGCCATCTGATCCTGACGCTGCGCTTCGTCCAGCGCCGCTTGCAAATGAGTGATCGCGGACAGCTCTGACTGACGAGCGGACACCAGATCCACAGGGTTTGCTCGTATCGAGGTGATCGCGTCCGCTTGTGCGTCCGCGGCTCGTGACATCGACTCCGCGATGGACTGTGTTTCAGGGAACGCCGCCGCGGCTTCATCCCGGACCGCGAGCGTATTGCTCCGCAGTGCGATCAGTGGTTGATCGAGATTTTCGTCGCCGTTATCGAGCCGTACGAGTTCTTGTTGCTGATCTTGGAGGATCCCTTGGATGGACTCGATGAGCGTCGCGAGCTTGCGGCGCAGCGCCGAGTCTCGATTCTTCTGTGCTTGCTCGATCTGCTCGAGCATATTGTCGAGCTCTTCGAGAACCTGCTGCTGTGTCCCAGCTGCGGACGCGGTCTGGTTTTGCTCCAGTTCTTCCGCGGCTTGCTCGAGTTGTTCTTCAATGCCAGCATTCCTGCCTTGCGTCGCCGCGTCACGAATACCCTGAGCACCAGTGGGGTTCTGCTTGTCCAGCGCGTCCGCTTGTTCATCCAGCGAATCGATCATCTCCCGCGCCTCTTCCGCGGCTCGCTTTTGTCGATCGAGAATCTTCTGGAGCATCGATCGTTGATCCTCGCTGAGCTGGTCGAGTGATCGGCCACCAGTCTGCGCATCGAGTTGCTGTGTGTCTGACAGCAGATCCTCAACCTGTGCTCTCAGATCTTCGATCGAACGCCGAGCGATCCAGGTATCTTTCCCGCGATCGAGCATCGCGATGGAGCGTTCGAGCTGCTCGCGCACGCGATCCATCTGTTCCGTCGATTCCTCAAGCTGTTCTTGCTGAAGGGCTTCGCTCGCTTGATCCGAAGAATCGCTTGCTCGATTGAGCGATTCCTCGATCGCTTCTAGCATCGGAGAAATCTGTGGATCCGCGATCCGGCTCTCCTGCA
>WUAJ01000042.1 GCA_009827215.1 Phycisphaeraceae bacterium | reverse complement strand
AGTCTAAGGAAATCCCTTAGAAAGGAGGTGATCCAGCCGCAGGTTCTCCTACGGCTACCTTGTTACGACTTAGTCCCAGTCACCGAACTTGCCGTAGGCACGCCTGAAACGACGTGACTTTGGGCACTCCCGGCTTCCATGACTTGACGGGCGGTGTGTACAAGGCTCAGGAACACATTCACCGCGGCGTAGCTGATCCGCGATTACTAGCGATTCCAACTTCAAGCAGGCGAATTGCAGCCTGCTATCCGAACTGGGGCACGGTTTTTGCGATTTGCTCCCCCTCGCGGGATCGCCTCGCTCTGTCCGTACCATTGTAGCACGTTTGCAGCCCTAGGCATAAGGGCCATGAGGACCTGACGTCGTCCCCACCTTCCTCCGGTTTGACACCGGCAGTCTCGCTAGAGTACTCAACATAACTTGTTAGCAACTAACGACAGGGGTTGCGCTCGTTAAGGGACTTAACCCGACACTTCACAGCACGAGCTGACGACAGCCATGCAGCACCTGTGTATGTTCCACCCAAAGGGCGTGGCTTATCTTTCGAAAAGTTAATCCATACATGTCAAGCCTAGGTAAGGTTCTTCGCGTTGCCTCGAATTAAGCAACATGCTCCACCGCTTGTGTGAGCCCCCGTCAATTCCTTTGAGTTTTAGCCTTGCGACCGTACTCCCCAGGCGGCACACTTACCAGTTTACCTTCGGCCGCGAAACCATGAGAGGTACCGCGACCTAGTGTGCATCGTTTACGGCGTGGACTACCGGGGTATCTAATCCCGTTCGCTACCCACGCTTTCGTACCTGAGCGTCAGAACAAGCCCAGTCAGCTGCCTTCGCCATTGGCGTTCCGATATATATCTACGCATTTCACCGCTCCACATATCGTTCCACTGACCCCTACTTGTCTCAAGACTTGTGGTTTACCCTGCAGTTCCACGGTTGAGCCGTGGGATTTCACAAGATACCTACAAGTCCGCCTGCGTACGCTTTAAGCCCAGTGATTCCGAATAACGCTCGGGCCTTCCGTATTACCGCGGCTGCTGGCACGGAATTAGCCGGCCCTTCCTCTGAATCTGATCAGTATTTCTGGATTCTGACAGTGGTTTACACATCGAAGATGCTTCATCCCACACGCGGCATTGCTCCGTCAGGCTTTCGCCCATTGCGGAAGATTCGTTACTGCAGCCTCCCGTAGGAGTCCGGGCAGTGTCTCAGTCCCGATGCGGCGGGTCATGCTCTCACACCCGCTACCCGTCTTCGGCTTGGTGAGCCTTTACCTCACCAACTACCTGATAGGAGAATCGCTGCTCTCAAGGCGGTAAACCTTTCCTCCGTAGAGCACATAGAGTATTACCCCTCGTTTCCAAGGGCTATCCTCTACCTTAAGATACATTCGATTCTATTCCTCGCCCTTTCGCCACTCCCTCCGAAGAGGTCGTTCGACTTGCATGTTTTAGCCATGCCGCCAGCGTTCAATCTGAGCCAGGATCAAACTCTTCAGTTGAATATTGTTGCTTGATACAAGACGAATCCTGCACCAATACGCATCAAATGAAGCCGATCCGACTTTCCCGGTCGTGCCTACAAAGTAGGGCGTACCGGGCCGGTCATCACATACGATTTCTCGTTTGTGCCTGAGACGGCAAGTCTCAGGTTTGTTACACTCAAAGTGTAGTTCTATATTTAGAAAATATAGGGCTTCCACTTGCACAAGAATGTAACGACAACAGGTTGTGATGCCTGTTGAAGCATTTGTATACACAACGACATGCTCGCTATAGAGCCCGGTGTGCACCGGTGTCGCCGCGTCACATTCTTGCGGTGGACCCAACTGTTCACTTGTCAAAGAAGCCGATCAGGGGGCATCAAGCCCGTCTGATTGTCTCGCACACTCTTTCGAGTGGCGAGGGAGAGCATAGACATCAACTTCGCAAGGTCAAACTTTGAGCGTCAACTTATTGCTCAATTTCTTCCTCTTTTGACGATACAGGTCAATTCTTGCCCAAATTCCTCGGCTTGCCATAGTCCCCAAACTCACCCTCGATCGTGCTCACCGGCTCGAGCGATGCTCATGGCCCAAATTTCGCAGTTTTGGGTGTTCGGAAGTGTCTTGAGTCCCCCTCTCAAGGCCCGGCATGCCTCGCCCAAGGTTGCTCCAGTAGTACGGACATCGTCGAGCACAACCAAAGCTCGGATTGGGGTCTTCATAGCTCGTTTGAGTCTGGATTGATCGACAAAGAATCCGCCTTTGATGTTCTTGAGCCGAGCGGTTGCCGAGAGTCCAACCTGTTCCTCACGAGGTCTTGCTCCGAGAAATCTGCGGACAGGAATCTTGCTCTGTTTGCTCATCCCAAGAGCAATCACTTGTGTGTGGTCCACACCTCGCGCGATCCGCCGACGATGAGTCATCGGGATCGGGACAATGCACAGTTCATTGGGAGACCATTCGAACATCTCGATCAAATCAGCCAGCTCATTACCAGCGGCAGCGCCGAGTTCCATTCCAGTCTTGCGCCATCTGCGGAACTTGAGATCCAAGATCGCGTCTTTGATGATCCCCTCGTAGCGCCCAAGCCGAAGGGCGCGGTCCCATCGGAGTTTGATCGATCGGCACGAAGCGCATCCGTCTCCATCAGTCTCGTGCGGACCGACGGATCCGGCGCACCTCCAGCAGACAGAGTCGCGCGGTTCAGGAACCCACTCGAATCGTTTCGCGGCTTTCGCAAAGGACAAGCCGCGCCGACCGAGCAACTCGACCTCGACGCTGTCCACGATCTGCTCGATTGTGTTCATTGATTACTTCGTGTTCAATCGATCGCGAACAAGTTTGGCACGCGCAACGCGTCGTTCGCTTTGAGAGAGATCGATCCCCACCACGCGCTGGAGATGTCCAGGCTGGATCATAAGTAGCAGATCATGCACCGTCGCGAGGGTGACATCGGGGATCACTTTGCAGAGCACACCCAAACGGACCATCCCCAGATGTTCGAGCGCTTCGTCGGGTTTGAGTAATCGAGCGTTCTGCAGTATCCCCATCGATCGGCAAACCTTGTCCTCAAGCAGCATCCGATTCTCAGTCATCAGTTGCGCACGCGCGTGCTGCTCGTATCGCACGATGCTCGGGACAACCTCGCTCTCGATCTCGCGGAGGAGCATCTCATCACTTCGTCCAAGCGTGATCTGATTCGAGATCTGATAGAACTCTCCTGCGGCTTGGGACCCCTCGCCGTACAGACCTCGCACGGCGAGTCCCATGTCGCTCGATGCGTTGCGGACCTTCTCGAGTTCCCCTGTGATTTTGAGTGCTGGCAGCTGCACCATCACCGAAAGCCGAAGACCTGTCCCGACATTGGTTGGACACGCGGTGAGGTACCCAAACTGGGGATGGAACGCATAGTCGACAATCTCTTCGATGCCGTCGTCAAAGTTGTTGATCTCATCGAGGCACGACGCGAGGTCGAGTCCTGAGCGGATGACCTGGATACGCAGATGGTCTTCCTCATTGACGAGGATGCTGACTCGCTCGTCAGGTTCGATCACCGCGACCCCTCTGGGAGAGTCCGGGCCGCCTTCGCCGTTGGAATAGCGTCCGCGCGCGTGTTGTCTGGACATGAGCTGGCGCTCGACAAGCAGTCGCCGCTCGATCGGTTCGGAGTTGCGTAGATCAAACCAACGAATGCGTGATCCAGACGGACATCCGAGCGATTCGATACATCGACGGCAGATCTCCATGATCTGCGAACGATCCGCAGAACTCGCAGCAGGGGGGAAGGGGAATCCAGCAAGATTGCGAGCCGCGCGAGCTCGCGAGGACATCACGACATCGCTCATCATGCCGTTGCCTCTCAGCCATTCAGTGGTTCCCGTTTGGATCGGTCCGCCCTCGATCATGCCTTGTCCCTCGATCGAGATCCTGGGATTGGTTCCCGATTTTTTCGGATCGGGGAACTCTTGAGTGGGACCTGATGAATCGTTGGCCTGCATGGATCGGATCGCCTGTTCACTGATTCAGGGACTGGAGAAATGGGGACTGGTTCGAATGAACCACACCGACGCGGAACGCAACGATTACGAACTGTGTTCTGATTCCTTGATCGTACTCGATTGAGTCGCCGATCGGATCTCGACCTGAGCCGATGGGAGCGACGCGAGGCGCGTCATCTCGTCGCGTAGCATTGCGGCTTGCTCGTAGTCCTCGTGCTCCACAGCATGATTCAAACGCTTTCGGACTTCTGTCAGTCGCTGCTCGCGTTCGGACTCTCCTCCGAGCAGCGACTCCAGTCGCGAGCCGCCTTCATTTTGGGAGAGTGATTCGAGTGCTCGTCGTGGGACTTTCCCGATATGCTGCTCACCCCCTTCGTGAGCTCGAGCGATCAACGGCGAGAGCCGTTTCTGGAATGTCGAGTAGCAGCTTGGACATCCCAGGAGTCCTGTGTCTTTGAACTTGCTGTAGGTCATCGAGCACGATGGACATGGCGGGATCGAGCCGGGCTTGGATCTGGAAGGACGAGGCTGGTCTTTCTCGCCGACGGTCGGGATCGACAAGTTCTTTCCTGAAATGTAGTTGGAGATGAGTTGAGAGATCGGCATGTGGGGATCGGTCGAAACACCAAGTTTCGCGGCACACTGCTCACACAAGTGGCGTTCGACTTTCTTCCCATGCTGGATCAAAACCTCATGGATCGTCGCCTGCCTTTGTTGACATTCACAGAGCATCCGGTGCCCTCCCAGTTGTAGCGATCGCGTGCGGTGGTGAGCGAGAACTCGATCAGCGATCAAAATGCGGTCCGTCTTCGGACTCCGATCATACTCGAAAAGGTCCCAAAACAAAAGAACCCACTCGCAAAGGAGTGGGCAAAGTGTCATTTTTTACTGTGAAATAGGGGGTATTTCGTGTCAGATCAGCCCTGCTGAGCTTCTTTTTGCTGACGCGTGTAGCCGTACTTCCGCTTCAGAGGCTTGGTGACGAGACCCGCTTTGATCGCACGAGCGGAGACATACACACGCTTTGCGTGCTTGTTGCCCTTGTCGTCGGTGATCTCAACATTCATCTTGTGAAGGTTGGGCTTGAAGGTTCGGCGAGTGATGCCGGTGGTCTTGAGACCGAAACCACCCTTGGAGATCTTCGCACCGCCGTAGGCACGCTTTTTACCAAAGGTTGTCTTCTTGCCGGTGTAATGGCATTCGTAGGGCATAGCTCACCTCGTCAAATAATCCGGCACTCACCCTGAGTTCCGGGTCACGATGATAGCCCGTCATTTCGCTCAGGCAAGCCCTTGTGAGCACCTCGGATGCACCAATTCTGGATTGACGCTCAATTACTCCGGAACCCCGATCCGGTTCCATCACGCCCGTCGGGACAGATTCTCCCTCGAGAGCATCAGTTCCAGCGTCTGGACCACTAGATCCACCTCCCGATTGGTCATCCATCCATAGAAAGGCAGCGCCAGTGTCCGAGCACTCACCGACTCCGCGATCGGGAACGCTCCCTCACGATACCCGAACGCTTGCTGATAGATCGGTTGCTGATGGATACATGGGAAGTAGTCGCTCGATCCGATGTCGTGGATCCGCAGTCCTTTGATGATCCGATCCCGCTCGTCGCGTGTGTAGCCCGTCGACAAGCGAGGCACGAAGACAAACCAGCTCATCTCGCACTCATCTGGGATGGTGGGGAGGACAAAGTCGTTGAGCCCTGCCATCCGCTCGATGTACATCTCTGCTGTTGCTGATCGAGCGCGAAGGATCTCATCGAGCCGTTCCATCTGCGCGACGCCGAGTGCCGCGGAGACTTCCGAGATGCGATAGTTGAATCCGAGGCGTTCGTGATGCAGCCAACTCCCAGCGGTAGAGCCTCCCTCGATGGATCCCTTCCCTTGAACCGCTCGCCCGTGATTTCTTAGAGAGCGGCAGAGGTCCGCGAGCCGTTCGTCGTCAGTGACGATCATCCCGCCTTCACCAGTCGTGATCTGCTTGTTGGGATAGAACCCAAAGACACCCGCTCGACCAAACGATCCTGCGGCTTTCCCCTTATACATCGCCCCAAGCGCCTCGCAGCAATCTTCGATCAGCGGGATCTCGTGCTTCGCGGCGATCCGCGCGTACGCGTCCATATGCTCGGGATTCCCGAACGCTTCGACGGCGAGAATTGCTTTGGTATTGGGGGTGATCGCTTTTTCGATGAGCTCTGGATCAGCGTTCAGACTGCGAGGACAGATATCGACAAACACTGGTTTGGCGCCGGCATAGAGGATGACATTGGACGACGCGATGAAGGAGAACGGTGTCGTGACCACCTCGTCTCCTGGACCGATCCCAAGCGCGACCATCGTCATATGGAGTCCAGCAGTCCCGGACGAGCACGCGACGGCGTGGCGCACGCCGCAGCGCCGAGCGACCATCTCCTCGAACTGCTCGACCATCGGTCCGATGGACAGCCTCCCGGATCGGAGGACCTTGAGGACGAGTTCTTCCTCGTGTCGTGAGATGTTCGGACGGCTCAGTGGGATTTCTTTATGCGACATCACTCAGATTGTCGGCACAACCACCCGCTCAGCACAACCCCCCACGCAAAAGATTCTGCAGGATTTCTCGGATTCTCTCGACAATCGCCGTTCACGCACGCTCGGCGAGCTGACGATGCGTCCTTCGCACACGATCAATCAACTCATCCACCAACGCGCCGATGGTCATCCCTGATTCAGGATCTGAAGGTCGGCACTGTTCGTTGGATGCGATTCGCCCGTTGATCCGTTTCGCGGCGGTGATCACGGTCGAGTGGTTCGGTCGACCAATCGCGTGCGCGATCTCAGGGAAGCTGCTCGCCGTGAGTTCTCTCGCGATGTGGACGATCAGTTCCCGCGCCATGACCACTGTCCGATGACGACCCCGTCCTGTCAGATCGCTGCGGGAAACACCCAGATGCTCGAGCACGATGCGGATGATCAGATCGATCGGGATCGGTCCGAGCGACTGAGCCGCGTAGTTTGAGCCGCTCCGGAGTTGGAGTGCTTTGTGGATGCTCGTCAGATTCATCGAGCCGTTCTGATCCTGATCCAGCAATCGAGACACGGCTTGGACTTGCACGATCGCGCCTTCAAGCTCACGCACAGAAGCTCCGCTCCCGATCCCGGTCCGATCGAGGATCGTTCCCAATCCTGCGTCATCGATTGAGATCCCACGCTGCAGACAGATCTGCTTCGCAAGACGCAGTCCCAGTTCACGATCCGGCGCGTCGATCCGAGCGACCACGCCTCCCGCGAATCGCGAAGCGAGGCCAGAGTTCAAGCGTGCGATCTCATTTGGGGGCGCATCGGACGCGATCAGGATCTTGGCGCCGCTCAAAGACAGCGTGTTGAAGATCTGCAGCAGTTCGTGTTGAGTGGATTCTTTCCCGGCGACCATGTGCACATCGTCAAGACAGAGGACATCGAGTCCCTTGAACTTCTTCTCGAACGCTTCGACGCTCTTGGTGCGGATCGCGTTGACGAAGGAGTTGGTGAACGCTTCTCCAGTGATGTAGCGGACCTTGGCTCCAGGGAACATACGCCGATAGCGTTGAGCACTGGCGCGGAGGAGGTGGGTCTTCCCGAGCCCGCATCCGCCGTGGACATAGATCGGAGGACACGCCGAGGCGGATTCGAGCACTGATTTGACAGCGCTGTATGCGAGTTGGTTAGATTTGCCGACAAGCAATGACTCGAAAGTCGGGCAAGCCGGAGCTTTGGGGGACTGCTGTGCCGTTCGCTGCTGCTGAGGAGTTTGACGCGAGACGAGGGATTCGACCTTGCTCGGTGATCCGGCTTGTCGTCCTGGCACTGACGGTTTCGAGTTGGTCTCGTGATTCTGAAGTGAGAAGTGGACTGAAGCGTGGTCGCGACCGAGTTGATTGCTGACCTCTGTTCGAAGTTCGCTCCCAAGCCGACGCTCGATCATGTCGAGCGTGAACCGATCCGAGGCACGCACATGGAGTCCACGCTCGTCGGCGTCGAGCTCAACTCCAGATCCGAGATAACGACGCACGCAGCTGACGCCGAGCCGAGACTCAAGACCTGAACGGATCTGCTGCGTGTTGAGTGTGACCTTGATTTGAGCGTGCTCTGGTTGTGTGGTGTTGCATGGGATGCTCTTTTCGTCGTGTACTCGAAGCTCGGTCACTGCAGGCCTCTTGGTCGTCCGGGACCGCACAGGAGATGCGAGCGCGATCCGATCGCGCTCCGCTTGCATTTCCGAGCGGGCAAATCATGAATATCAATAATCAAACGAATCCTTCACACACGGGCACAGCGATCGCGATCAGGATGAGGGAACTCCCATTCCTACTTAGATGATCGAACTGATTCGGGTGCTCTGTGTCGTCCCGCGTGTGAGGAAACAGCATCAAACACGCGTCGTTCCCTGATCTCCATTCACTCGCCCGCGTGTCCCCATCGGCTGTGTGATTGCTGACGGCACGGGCCATGAACTGGCTGGATCGGGTTGTAAACACAGAGCAGAGAGAGTCCTGTCTGCCCGCCGGTCATTCCATAACCTGCAGGGGTGAGTGTAGAGCGCGATCGGTTGATCCGCAACAGTTTCGTTCACTCACAAACACGCGCACACGACGATGGATCACAAATGACAAACACTTACGATCACAAAACTTTTTTCATCCACAAGCATACCGATTTATGCACATCAGATCGCACGGACATACCCACAGCGTGCATCAAAACGCTTAAATCCTAGACTCAAATAGAGCTTGCCCGCTGGTGTATTCCGACGATCCACAGCGCAAGTCACTTCATGAACGGAGTCTTTGATGCGTAGTGATTGCAGCGCATGTCGCAGCAGTTTGGTACCCATTCCACGGCCTTTGATCTCGGGACTTATCCCTATGTACACAAGTTCCACAGACTCATTCGCAGGACAATGCGTCAGCAGACAGCACCCGACTGGAGTGTTGTGCTGCATGAGCACCCACCAACGCGAGGGATCGAACACTCCGGTCGATTTATGGCTCGCGATCACATCCTCCATCGAGCGCATGCCGCACAGTTCGGGGCAGTCGAGCGTCCCCTCGTAGCTCGCTTCCAGTGCAGTCGCGAGCAGCTGATCGTCGCACGCAAGTTCTTGGAATGTCTTGACCTCGATCCCGTCACCCCAATCGAACTCTTCGCTCGACCAAGTTCGGATGAGGTTGTAATCCATCCGCATGTAGTCCAGTGTCCCAACACTAATCATCCCAGCCGCTTGACAGACCTCATGCGTCCACGACTGCTCAGGTTCAAACAGCATCTGCGCGATCCGTACACGATCGCCCGCGGCTTTGGGGAGCCCCTCGATCGCCGCGTGCAAAGAGGCGCCGATCTCTTGGATTTGAGTCTTGCGAGATCCGAATCGAGCGGGATCACGCTGAGCTTGAGGTCCCTCCACTGGGATCGAGACAAAGCACATCCCAGTCCCTCCAGCTCCTGAGACGACCATGCAGACCTGTCGCACGGCAGGCTGATTCTCGGATTCATCCCCAAGAACCCCCCAAATGAGGTTCAGATCGATGCCGTGCGCTTTCGCGTTGCGGACCAGCCGTTGCGCTCCGGCTTTGGGATTTCCAGTCTGAATGAGCCGTTCGAGAGCGACTGGGACCATCGATCGCTCGATCTGGACACCGATCGGTGTTTGATTGATCCCTTGGGGATCATTGGGAGCGTGATGGTGGGGGTGTATGCTCATCGTTGAGTCGAACGGAGTCTGGACTGATACGCAACCATCGGCGAATTCCTGCGGATAGGGACATCCCGCTCGGATGTCCATGATCTGGATAACCTAGCGAGGAACACTAGACTACCATGCATCCGCGTGGAGCGATTCCAAATCCGCTCTTGAGCGTATAGAATCCATCCGATCCGGAATCGCCGGATCTGTACGACCACTGAGGACCTAGAGATCATCATGCAAAGACTCAAAGCGACACTCCAATGCTCGATTCTGAGCGTTCTTGCACTGATCGTCATGCCTTTCGCGGCTTCGGCTCATGCCGCCCCTGAACCATCGCCCGTCGCGATCACTTGGGAGTTCACCTTCGATCGAGGACCTTTGCGTCTCGCATGGGTGGATGATGGAGAGGGTTCTAAGCCGTATTTCTTCTTGACCTATCGCGTGACGAACTACTCTGGATCGGATCTGCTGTTCGCTCCGGATGTCGCGCTGATGACGGACAACACAAAGGTCTATCAGTCCGGACGCGATGTTCCGACCGCTGTGACCAATGCGATCCTCGAAGAACTCGATAATCCCCTCGTCGAGTCCCAGATCGACATCGTCTCGACCGTCCTCCAAGGCAAAGAACACGCTCGCGACGGCGTGCTGATTTGGCCCGCTGAGCAGCTCGATGTTGATGAGGTTTCGATCTTCTTCGCCGGTCTCAGCGGCGAGTTTGAGTCCTATGTCGTGGGACGCGAGTCCAATAATCCTCAGCGTTACACGCTCAGAAAGACGCTCATGCTGCGATACGCGACTCCTGGGAACTTCTCCGATCAAGGAGCTCGTCCGTTCGAGCTCGTCGAAGAACGCTGGATCATGCGATAAAGCGTGACCTGAGCAGAAATTGTGTCCAACTTGACGCTGGACACGGCTTTGGGATCTGGACTCAATCCCACATCCCGCCTACGCTTGCCCCCGCGACAGAATTGTCGCTCAAGAGAATATCAACCCCGATCCCGGCTCTTCCAACGAGCCAACAGCGGATCAGATCGACGGAGATCAGTGACATGGCACATAAAAAGGGCCAGGGCTCAACCAAGAACGGACGCGACTCCAATCCGCAGTATCGCGGAGTGAAGCTCTACGGCGGTGAAGCCGCGAAGCCAGGCGCGATCATCATCCGTCAGTGCGGCACCAAGTTCACTCCAGGCTTCAATGTCCGCAAGGGCAAAGACGACACGCTCTTCTCCGTCGCGACCGGCAAGGTCGTCTTCCAGAAGAACGGCCGCGTGCATGTCGATCCATACGAAGAAGATGTCGCTCGCCCACAGTGGCTCCGCGACTACCGCGCTGCACACGCTGGTTGATTGACTGAACCAAACGAATCAATGAATGCCGTCCGCGATTGCGGGCGGTTTTTTCTTAATCAACTTTGTGAATCTTTGCTGCAGAGTTGATGATATTTTCAAACATCTCAAACCCAACCTGCGTGGCGCCGTCCGACCATGCTTCTTGCGGATTCGGATGACACTCGACAAACAACGCATGCACCCCGATCGCCGTCGCGGCTTTGGCGAGTTGGAGGGCGCGGTCAGGTCGTCCGCCCGTCTGTTCTCCCGATCCTGGGAGTTGTGTCGAGTGGGTGACATCGAAGCACACAGGTGGTGAATGGGGGGGCGAGCCGAGGGTGGAGAACTTGGAGCAGTCCAGTTCCATCATGTCCGCGATCCCGATAAAGTCGTTGACGAGTCGGTGGTATCCGAAGAAGGTGCCGCGCTCGGTGAGCATGAGGTTCTCGCATCCCGCTTCGGTTGCTTTGCGGACTGGTCCTCCCATCTCGCTTGGGGAGAGGAACTGTCCTTTTTTGATATTGACCCCGCCGCCCTTTGCCGCCGCGGCTTGTGCGGATGCGACGACGAGGTCGGTCTGACGGCACAGGAACGCGGGGATCTGGATCAGGTCTACTGCTTCAGCGATCGCTTCCGCTTGCTCAGGCGCGTGGATGTCGGTGGTGGTGGGGACATTGAGCTCTTGTTTGATCGCTTGGAAGTATTCGAGTCCCTGCTCGATCCCGATGCCTCGCTTGGAGTTGATGGAGGATCGGTTCGCTTTGTCGAAGCTGGCTTTGAAGATGTAGGGGAGTCCGAGCGAGTCGCAGACCGCTTTGCAGTGGCGGCCTACTTCTAATCCCAGTTCCAGCGATTCGAGTGTGCAAGGCCCCGCGATGATCGCGAGGGGGTGTCCCTGTCCAATGGAGATGTCGCCGACGCTGCAGATTCGTGGATTGGTGGTCATGCTCAACGGTAGGGCATGCGGCATGGATTTGTGTGCTACACTACTGCCCTGATTACCCGGGCGGGTAGCTCAGTTGGCTAGAGCAATCGCCTTACACGCGATGGGTCGTGGGTTCGAGTCCCTCTCCGCCCATTTCTGAAAAGTCCCTGTTCATGCAGGTGGACCCCCTCGAGATGAATGCACTCGATCTGCTGTATATGCCCGTTGCTTTGCTCAGCGCCCCGCTGTGGGCTCGCAAGAAACGCGGCGGTTGGCCTGAGCGTGTCGGCAAGATCGAACCGATGCTCAGCGAGCGGTGGGGGACACAAAGCGAATCCAAACCAGTTGTGATGCTCCACGCTGTGTCTGTGGGGGAGGTTAACGCGCTGCGTGCATTGGTCCCGCTGCTGATTGATCATGCGACTGTGGTGATCTCCGCGACGACGGATACAGGACTCAAACGAGCGCAGACGCTGTTCTCCCAGACCTGCGAGGTCGTCCGCTATCCGCTCGATTGCTCGTGGATGGTCGCTCGTTTCCTTGACACGATCAATCCCGATGTGGTGGGACTCGTCGAGCTTGAGGTTTGGCCCAACTTTGTCAGCGTGTGCACAAAGCGGAATATCCCGATCGGGATCATCAACGGTCGGCTCTCGGCTCGATCGTTCAAGGGATACAAAAAGATCAGAGCGTTGCTCCGCAAGACTTTCACGCGACTCTCGTTCGTGTGCATGCAGGATGATGCGTATGCAAAGCGGATCGAAGCGCTCGGCGCTCAGCAGGTGAAGGTCACCGGATCGATGAAGTGGGACGCGCTCGATGTGAGTGGACCGCTCCCAAATCCGACCGAAGCCGCGATCGAACTTGCTGAGCAGATGGGACTGGATCTTGCAAAACCCATCATCGTCGCAGGATCAACAGGTCCTGGTGAGGAAGCGTTGCTCCATCGCGTGTGTCCGCTCGATGTGCAGTTGGTATGCGCTCCGCGCAAACCGGAGCGATTCGAAGAAGCGGCACTCTCGATGCCGGGATGCACACGGCGCTCCAAACACGAAGCGCAACCGAACTCCAGATTCTTGCTCGACACCATCGGTGAGCTCTCCTTGATGTATCAGCTCGCGGATCTGGTGGTGATTGGGCGATCGTTCTTAGATCTGCACGGATCCGATCCGCTCGAAGCCGCGGCTTTGGGGAAAGCGGTCCTCATCGGACCTCGAAACTCGGATTTCACGACCCAGATAGCCGCGTTGCGGGAATCGGACGCGATCGAGGTCGTGGAGTCCCAAGAGCTTGGGGCTCGGCTCGATGCGTGGATGGCTGCTCCTGAGGATCGGATGCGGATGGGAATCCGAGCGCGTGAATGCGTTGCAGAGCATCAGGGGGCATCAAAAGTCCATGCAGAACTGCTCTTGAATTGGGTGAAATCTTGATCTGGACAAGGGATTGGGCATACCATGACTCTCTTATGCCCTCAGCATCCGTTGTGGTCATAAGAACTGCTTAGGAGCGTAGCTCAATCGGTAGAGCATCGGCCTTTTAAGCCGCAGGTTCAGGGTTCGAGTCCCTGCGCTCCTATTCCAAGATTCCTCCGCCCGAAGTGGCGCCAGCATGGAGCCTTGAATTCGTGATCAACGCGAGTCCCTCTGAAACAATCAGCGCTGATTCCCAGAGTGTGGTGCAGGTCATCCACGCGAACTGGGCCGATGATCATCTGCACTTCTGGATCGAGCAGTGCCCCGATGGTCAGTGGTGGGATCGTGAATCCGAGACAGGCGACAACGACACGATTATTCATCCCAGCGCGTCCATCCCCGATTGGATTGATGGTGAAGCAAGTTCCGTTGTCCTTCGTCTCCCAGTCAGCAGCGATCGTCCGATGCCTTCTCAAGCGTTCGCGATGTATGGGGGAGTCGAGACCGAGGATCATCAAGCCGCGGGACTGAGCGATGTGCGAGTTCCGACCGTCGCGGTCAAGCCGGCTCATGTGCCGACATTGCTCGAATCGCTGTACGATCGTCAGGATGCCATTGAGGACTTCCATGTTGGCCCAGGCGTTGAGTACTTCGTCGCCGCAAGTCGTCTCGCGGAGCACTTGATCGCGGGACACCGCTTTGTTCCCATGGTGTATCAAGACGCTGCGGGGATGCTGTCAGGTCGTTGGCAGCCCTGGTTGTCCGACGATATGACGACCAAGCGCGTTGCCAAGCTGATCCGCTCGATGCCCGCCGCGGCTCGTGCGGTTCCCGATGGACACGCGCACGACGCGTGGTCGATCACTGTAGATTTCCTCTCGCAGGTGACTGATGCGTCGTGCCGACGCGTGATGGTCAGCGAAGAGATGACCGACACGATCGACTCGATCGATCCTGGGATGGATCAACAAGTCGCGTGGCTCAATGGCTTGCTCGGGAGCGGGATCGAAGTCCCGGCATCCACTGGTCA
>WUAJ01000041.1 GCA_009827215.1 Phycisphaeraceae bacterium | reverse complement strand
TGCATCGGTTCGGTCAGGAAGCGAAGCACGCGGTGGAGGTGGCGCGCGGACAGATTGCGAAGCTCATCGGCGCGGCGGGCGGTGGGCGCGGCGTGGTGTTTACAGGGACTGGGAGCGAAGCCATCGGTCTTGCGATCCGCGGCGTGATGGGCGCGCTGTCGGCCACTGGACGGCGCGTTGTGGTGACGAGCAGCGTCGAGCACTCGGCGGTGCGCGATCTGTGCGAGCAGCTTGAGCGCGATGGGATCATCGAGCATCGCGTGGTTGGGGTGGGTCATGACGGGGTGCTGCTGCGCGATCAACTGGAAGCGGCGCTGGATGATTCGGTCGGGGTCGTGAGCATCCAGTGGGTAAACAACGAGACGGGGGTGGTGCAGGATGTGGGGATGATCGGCGAGATGTGCAGGGCACACGGGGCGGTGTTCCACTGCGATGCGACGCAGTGGGTGGGGAAGATGGAGACGAGAGTCGACAGTGATGAGGCGGCGTTTGGATCGTTGATTGATGTGCTGACGTGCTCTCCTCACAAGTTTCATGGGATCAAGGGGGTGGGTGTGCTGTGGGCGCGCAACGGCGGGGGTCGGCGCGTACGGATGGTCCCGATGATTCCGGGGAATCAGGAGCTTGGTCGTCGCGGCGGGACGGAGGGGGTCCCTGCGATTGTGGGCGCGGGGATCGCGGCGAAGGAAGCGATGGAGTGGATGGCGCTGGGAGAGGGCGAGCGTCGAAGAGTGGCGCTGCTGCGTGATCGGTTGGAGGGGGCGATCGTGACGCGTTGCCGCGCGATGGGGATGGATGTTGAGGTCAATGGGGCGCAGAGCGAGCGGATCTGGAGCGCGACGAACATTGGGTTTGGGGGACTCGAGAGCGAGGCGTTGCTGCTGGCGATGAGCGAGCGTGGGCTGTGTGCTTCGGCGGGCGCGGCGTGCTCGTCGGGATCACTCGAGGCGTCGGCGGTGCTGACGGCGATGGGTATCGATCGGAAAATTGCGCACGGGAGCGTGCGTTTGAGTTTGTCGAGGTTTACAACTGAGCACGAGGTGGATGAGGGGATCGAGATTGTTTGCAAGGCGGTGGAGACGGTGGGGAGGTCGATGGTGTGATGGGTCCGGAGGAGCGTCCATCTGAGCATGAGGTCGGTCGGTTTGATCCGTTGTCGCGATTGCGTGGGTTTCGCGTTCGCGGTGATCGGGGGCGCGGTGTTTCGGAGGAGTGCGATCAGTTGATGCGTTCTCTGAAGCGGGTGAGCCGGGACCAATCTGCGGCGGTGGAGGCGTGGTTGACGGGGGCGCCGGATGATCTGCAGTCATTGGGATGGGTGAACGGACTCAAGGGAGGGAAGCTTGAGATCGGGGTCGAGAACGCGGGGGCGCGCCATCGCGTGGATCGTTGGCTCCGGAGTGGTGGTCTTGAGATGATGCGCGAGCTTGGGAAGGTGCGGATCAAATCGGTGGTGCTTCGGATCGGAGAGCGTCCTGAATCTTAATTTGGTTCGGAAGACAGCGCCGGATTGGTGTGGGGAATCCCTGAATCATGTTGTGAATCTGGGTAATCTGGGGCGTATTGGTGACTGTGTGGGTGATTTTGCTGGTTTGGCTTTGACAGATCCAATGAAATATGCGAACATGCAGCGTCGGCGTCGTGGCTGACGGGTTATGTGGTCATTCGATCGCAGCTCGAAGTTGTCTGAGGTTGGTCTTTCGGACTGACTATCGGATGATGGGTCTTGTCCAGCGTGAGCTCTCTCGTTGGGTTTGAAGGGTTGCGAGTGAATGGTCGAACGCATCTTGAGCTTCGTGGTTGCAGATCCTCCTGTGCAATCACGCTCGGGACAAGGCAGCATTCCTCGTGGGGTGCTGCTTTTTTTATACATGCATCTGAACTGGAAGTTGCGTTCTCAGTAGCGGCGCGATTGTTCGTGGATCGACCAGTAGTGTTTGAAGCTTGCTTCGAAGCTGTAGTTCTTCATGTGCTCGACGGCGTTTGATCCCATGCGCTTGCGGCGCGGTTCATCGAGCGCGAGTTCGACGAGCGCATCGGTCCATTGCTTTGGGTCATCGATTGGGAGCACGAGTCCTGTTTCGGTTTCGGGATCGTTGTGATTGATGACTTCTTTGGGGCCGCCTTGATCGGTGGCGATGACCGGGACGCCGGAGGCTTGGGATTCCATGACGACTTGTCCGAGTGTGTCGGTGGTGGAGGGGAAGGCGAAGAGGTCGCAGGATGCGTAGAGGGTTGCGAGTTCGGAGCCGTGCTTGAATCCGAGGAAGTATGCGTCGTGTTGTTGCAGGCGCTCTTGCATTTCTTGTCGGTATGGGCCGTCTCCGATGATGATGAGCTGGGCTGGTTGGTTGGTGGCGTCTTCGATGCGTTGTTTGATGCTCGGCCAATACTGGGTGATGATGGGGAGGTTTTTCTCTGTGGAGACGCGTCCGCAGAAGAAGAGCTTGAAGCCGGTGGATGGGACTCCGAGCGGTGACCAGATGGAGGGGTCGCGGAGGGTTTGGGAGAACTGCTCGTTGTCGAATCCTGGGGTGAGTCGGTGGATGCGGGTTGGGTTGATCCCGAGGTTGATGAGGCGCGAAGCGTAGTCGTCGGAGCGCGAGAAGACGGCGGCGAACTGTTTGTAGAACGTGCGCATGAGTGTTCGGCATCCCCACGACATGAAAGAGGAGTTGAACAGCTCGTCGATGTATGCGGGGAAGTCGGTGTGGTAGACGCCTGTGACTGGGACGCGCATGAGTTTGGCGGCGAGCATCCCGACCATTCCCACAGCGCCGGGGGTGGAGATGTGGATCACGTCGGGGCGGTGGTCCTCGGCGGCGCGGAGCATGGTGAGCATCGGCGGGATCGCGAGATCGAGCGTGTCGTATCCCGGCATGGGACGCGCGTAGAGGGGGGTGAAGTTCTTGATGTTGGGGAGGGGTTTGAGGTGGTCGGGGAACTCGATGCGTGTGGAGGTGAAGACGGTGAGGTCGTGGCTGGTGCGGTGCGCGGTGGCGGCGGTGTTCTGGATGAATCGGCAGACGCCGTTGATGTCAACGAGGGTGTCGGTGAACTTGAGGACGCGTGTGGGTGTTGGTGATGGGTGATGTTGCACGGCGTGATCCTGTGATTTGAGGAGGGTAGCCGACTGGTTATTGGGGGGGAGGTTGAATGTGTTGTGGTTGTATGAAGATGCTTAGCAAAGAAAAACCCCGCGTCGGGGGGATCGACGCGGGGCGTGTGCGGGCGATCCCGGCATTTGCGGCTGCTCGGCACGGCCGCGGTTGTGGGCGCCGGGGGAGAGTGTGCCCGCTGGGACTCGTGATGAGTATGCGTATCAGCGGGCGATGGGGCGCGTGGATTGGTGACGCGGTTTGATGTGGGGGTGGGATTGTGCGGGCTGTGTTGTTTAGGAGGGTGCAAAGAGAAACCCACGCTGATGCGTGGGTTTGGGGGAGATCTGGTTGGATGTGGCTTGTTGCTTATTTATTTGTGGTGGGTGGGTTTTAGTACGGCTTGATGTTGTTGTGCAGACGCGATGGGCGGTTGAGGTGGAAGACACGGTCGAAGTCGTTGTGCATCGCGCGGAAGTTGGTGTCGAAGGTGTACGCGTGGGTATTGGCGCGGTCGCTCGATCGGCGTGCGAGGGTGTGCATCGCTGGGGTTGGGTTGGAGCGGACGGAGCCGACATCACCGGCGTGGGTGGTGGAGGACGATGAGCATGCGGTGAGCGAGAGGAAGCATGCGGTAGCGATGATGGAGGCGGCTGCTTTGGTGGTACGGGTGATGGTCATGTTCGGATGTCCCTTGTTGGTGATACAGAATTGGGGCTTCGTGATGGGGTCACGATAGCGCCGTGTGCGGCTGTGGTTCCACTATACGGGCAATTGTGGGTGGATGTTTCTTGTTGATTGGTGGGAGTTTGTGTGGTTTGGTATTCTTGGGGCGTATAGGACTTGATGCGGTGAGGGATATCCACTTGTTGTGCTCAATTGTGGTGAATTGTGGATCGGCGGGGTTGTGTGTGCGAACAGGTGTGGTAGGATTTTTGAGACGATCCGTCGAAGCCGGCAGGGGTTGATATTCGATCCCTTTGAACCTCTGATCGGGGGCCGAGGCGTTTCCGGGCGAAGATCATGCCTCCTTTGAGTGGACGATCGGGATCCGGGCTGAGGTACCCACCTTGACATCAGGGCTTCGGATACTGCTGCTGGCTTCGGTGGGTCGTTTTTTTTGCGCTTAGGGGAGAGATTGGGTGGTGGTCGAGCACACTGCCGGGGTGGCAGGGGCTGGGGATCTGGCAGGCGCGGCGCTGATAAATCGCTGGTTTTCTTACGATTTGTGGGGTTTGGGGGTTGGCGCGCGGTTTGCAATCGATCATGGAGCAGAAATGAATGCTCGCGTTGCGGGCAAGGAGGTGCTTCATGATGGATCGGATGACAACTTTGGCTCAGCAGGTGCTCGCTTGGGCGCAGCAGTCGGCGATGGGTGCGTCTCATCCGGAGGTGGGGTCGCTGCATGTATTGAGCGGTCTGATCGAGGATGAGGCGGGGCCTGGGGTTTCGATACTGAAGAAGATCGGGGTGGATGTTGGGAAGGTGCGGAGCGAGGTGAGCGGTGAGCTCTCGAGACTCCCCAAGACCAGCAGCGGCTCGGGAACGAGCGGACGCGAGATCATGGAGATCATCGGGAAAGCGGACGCGAGCGCGAAAGCGATGGGGGATTCGTATGTGTCGTGCGAGCATCTGCTCGTGGCGCTGACGCAAGCAAGCGGATCGGCGAAGGACCTGCTCAAGATCAACGGCGTGGAAACGAAAGAAGTCGAAAGCGCGATCAAAGCGATCCGCAAGGCATCGGGTGTCGAGAACATTACCGATGCGGGGGGCGAGGGATCGTTCGAGGCGCTCAGCAAGTACTCGATCGATCTGACGGAACAAGCGACGAGTGGGAAGCTCGATCCGGTGATCGGGCGCGATGAGGAGATTCGGCGATGCATGCAGGTGCTCTCGCGGCGCACGAAGAATAATCCGGTGCTGATCGGTGAGCCTGGCGTGGGGAAGACCGCGATCGCGGAGGGGCTGGCGCTGCGGATTGTCAACGGCGATTGTCCGGACGGCATGCGCGACAAGCGGATCATGGCGCTCGATGTCGGTCAGCTGCTCGCGGGCGCGAAGTATCGCGGCGAGTTTGAGGATCGGCTCAAGGCGGTCTTGCGCGAGGTGGAAGCGAGCGATGGGCGCGTGATTCTGTTCATTGATGAGCTGCACACGATCATCGGCGCTGGCGCTGCGGAGGGCGCGGTGAGCGCGGGGAATCTGCTCAAGCCTGCACTGGCGCGGGGCGGGTTGCGGTGCATCGGCGCGACGACGCTGGATGAATATAGAAAGCACATCGAGAAGGACGCGGCGTTTGAGCGGCGCTTCCAGAAGGTGTTTGTGGGCGCGCCGAGTGTTGAAGAAACAGTCGCGATCCTGCGTGGACTCAAGGAGCGCTACGAGACGCACCACGGCGTGCGGATCCAGGACAGCGCGATCCTCGCGGCGGCGTCGCTGAGCGATCGGTACATCACGGATCGCTTCCTCCCTGACAAGGCGATTGATCTGATTGACGAGGCGGCGAGTTCGCTCAAGATGGAGATCGAATCGATGCCCGCGGAGATCGACGAGCTTCGTCGGAAAATCATGTCGCTTGAGATTGAGCGCGAGGCGCTCAAACTTGAGGACAAGTCCGATGTGAACACGAGCGAGATCGAGCGTGTTGAAGCGGAGCTCGCGGGACTGCGCGAGAAGAACAACGCGCTGAGTGCTCGCTGGGAAGAAGAGAAGCAGGATCTGGATGTTGCTCGGACGATCAAGAACGAGATCGAGCAGAAGAAGATCGAGCTTGAGCGGGCGCAGCGGGTCGGTGATCTGGAGGCGGCCGCGAAGATTCAGTATGGTGAGCTGATCGAGCTCAACAAGCAGCTTGAGGAAGCGGAGCGGATGATTGATGCTCGTCAGTCTTCTGGTGATGTGTTGATCAAGGAAGAGGTTGATCCTGAGGCGGTGGCGCAGATTGTTGGACGCTGGACCGGGATCCCTGTTGCGAAGCTCATTGAGAGCGAGCGCGAGAAGCTTGTGCACATCGAGGAGCATCTGAAAGAGCGTGTTGTTGGACAGAACGAGGCGCTGCGTGCGGTGGGTGATGCGGTGCGTCGCTCGCGTGCGGGGCTTGGAGATCCGACGAAACCGATCGGCAGTTTCTTGTTCCTTGGTCCGACTGGGGTCGGGAAGACGGAGACGTGCAAGGCGCTCG
This sequence comes from Phycisphaeraceae bacterium, assembly GCA_009827215.1. Lineage (GTDB taxonomy): Bacteria > Planctomycetota > Phycisphaerae > Phycisphaerales > UBA1924 > UBA1924. The sequence goes on along the minus strand of WUAJ01000041.1, from coordinate 8,152 downwards.
CGGAGTTCTTGTTTGACACTGAGGATGCGCTGGTGCGGATCGATATGAGCGAGTACATGGAGAAACACGCTGTGGCTCGATTGGTCGGCGCGCCTCCGGGCTATGTTGGGTATGAAGAGGGCGGATCGCTGACGGAAGCGGTGCGGCGTCGGCCTTACAGCGTGATCTTGTTCGATGAGATCGAGAAGGCGCATCCGGATGTGTTCAACGTGTTGTTGCAGCTGCTTGATGATGGTCGTTTGACTGATGGTCAGGGACGGACTGTTGATTTCAAGAACACGATCGTGGTGATGACCAGTAACATTGGTTCGCAGAAAATCCTGAGCATGGCAGAGAGTGGTGCTGAGGATTGGGAGATCGAGGCGGCGGTGCGTGATCTGATCCGGCGTGGTCCTGGCGCGGATCTGGATGCGAAGGGTCTGACTCCCGATCTTGAGACTGGACGCATGAACGCGAATCTGGATGTGGGGATGCGCGAGCAGTTCTTCCGTCCGGAGTTGTTGAATCGGATCGATGAGACGGTCGTGTTCTATCAGCTCGGCAAGGAGACGCTGCGAGGCATCGCGCAGATCCTGATGAACGGGCTCAAGGCACGGCTCGCGGATCGCGGGATGTCGCTGGAGCTCACGGACTCTGCGATCGAGCGATTGCTCGCGGAAGGGTACGATCCGGCGTACGGTGCTCGACCACTGGCGCGGACGATTCAGCGGCAGATCGAGAATCCGCTGGCGACCAAGATCCTCAGCGGCGAGTTTGAACGCGGCGATCGGATCGTGATCGATGATCACGGCGGCGGATTCAGCTTCGAGAAACGCGAAGCGAACCACGCGGCTTCGTAATGTGAGTATCTGGATATTGAAATGCAGAATCCGTCGGTGATGAGCCGGCGGATTTTTTTGGGTGTGTTTAATAAGTATGTTTTGGGAGGGGTGGCGCGCGATGTACGATTTCGGGCGCTGGGGTGTGGACAGGGTTGTGTTTGTTGGTAAGCATCGCGCATGGCTGGACCAATAGATATCCCGAAGTCGGATCGTGACCTTGAGCGGACTGTGGCGGACATGTTGCTTGGGCCGTTCCAGCGGTTCATGAAGTTTGAGGCCGCGGGTGGAGTGCTGCTGATTGTGTGTGCTCTGGGCGCGATGATCTGGGCGAACTCGAGTCAGTCGGAGCACTACCTCGCGTTGTTCTACGAGACGAAGGTGCGTGTAGGGTTCGGGGAGTGGGGTCTTGAGAAGGCGCTGATTCTGTGGATCAACGATCTGCTGATGGCGGTGTTCTTCTTGCTTGTTGGTCTTGAGATCAAGCGTGAGGTGCTTGTGGGGGAGCTGCGGAGTCCGAAGAAGGCGGCGCTTCCGATCGCGGCGGCGATTGGGGGGATGGCGATCCCTGGTGCAATCTATGCGCTGGTGAACATGGGGCACGGCTCGATGAGTGGTTGGGGTGTCCCGATGGCGACGGATATCGCGTTTGCGCTTGGGGTGCTGGCGCTGGTTGGATCGCGCGTCCCTGTTTCGGTGCGGATCTTTCTGACCTCGCTGGCGATCGTAGATGATCTTGGGGCGCTGCTGGTGATCGCGGTCTTCTATACCGAATCGATCGGGATGGATTATTTGGGCAAGGCGGGGATCGTGCTGGCGCTGATGATGGTGCTCAATGTGATGGGCGTGCGCCGATTGGTTGTGTACCTGCTGCTTGGTGTGGTGGTGTGGTATTTCGTGCTCAAGAGCGGCGTGCACGCGACGATCGCGGGCGTGCTCGTCGCGATGACCATTCCCGCTCGGACACGCGTCGATCAGCTTCGCTACAGCTCGTTTGTGCGCTCGATGTTGGATCGCTTTGATGCGGACTCAAGGGGCGAGCAGAAATCGTGGACAACCACGAAGCAGCAGTCGGCGGTGCTCGCGATCGAGGACGCGGGGCACAAGGTCGAGACGCCGGTGCGTCGTCTTGAGCACACGCTGATTCCGTGGGTCGCGTTTGCGATTCTCCCAGTGTTCGCGCTGGCGAATGCGGGGGTTTCGATTGGTGGCGGCGCGGTTGAAGCGGACGCTGGGGATGGTTCGTTGTGGACCAATCGCGCGCTGTGGGGTGTGGTGCTTGGGTTGTTAATCGGGAAGCCGGTAGGAGTTTTTGGGTTTGCGTGGGTGGCGCAGAAGCTGGGGATCGGGATGCTCCCAGAGGGCGCGAGCTGGTGTCATGTGTTTGGCGCGGCGTGGTTGTCGGCGATTGGATTCACGATGGCGCTCTTTATCGCGAATCTTGCGTTTGCGGATGCGGCGGATCTTGATGCCGCGAAGATCGGCGTGCTTGGTGCGTCGGTGGTTGCGGGTGTGGTTGGTTTGTTGATCCTCATGATGGGTAAAACAGCGGAGACCGATTGATCTCCGCCGTCGAGTGATGGGGGTTGAGGTCAGGATTGAGTGGTGTTTAGCGTCGACGGCGCGTAGCGGCGATGCCTGCGAGTCCGAGGATGGACAGTGCGGATGGTGATGGGACGGCGCCCCACGCGACATCGTCGAAGGCGACATAGTCTGCTGAAAACTCTTGGGAGTTGAGGACTGGGATGTTGATCCTGATTTCGTCGAACGCGTCATCCATGATGAAGCCGTAGAACTCCACACTGAAGAGGGCTTGATCAGAGGGGACGAAGAAGTCGGCCATCACTTGGCCTTTGTAGAGCGTGGTGACATTGAATCCGTCAGCGGCTTGAGCGGGTTGGAATCCTGAGAGGTCAAAGCCGAACGCGCGGTTGAGTTCTGCAAACGAGAAGGAGGCTGAGAATGATCCTGTCTCTGGCATGTCTGGAGCGCCTGGGACGATGACTTGTTGTCCGAAGCGGAGGTACTTGCGTCCGCCGTCTGTGGTGTTGAAGAAGCCGTAGTTGTCTGGATCTCCGGCTTCGATGAATGCGGAGACGGCTCCAGATGCGAGTCCAGCGTTGAGTCCTGAATCGAATGCGGCGGGGAGCATGAGTCCGCCGAGGTCTTCGGATTCGAAGTCTTCGAGATTGAGTGCGCCGGCGTCTGCGTTGAAGAGGCTGCGGTCGTCGTAGGTGGATCCGGCGATGACTCCTGCGAGCGATGAGGAAGCGAGTGTGGTCAGCGCGAGCATGTATGCGGTGGTATTCATTTGATATGTCCCTGTGTTTGAGTGCGATTTGATCCCGACCGATAATCGGGGTCCTGTGTTTCCGAAATATGCCTTGATATGGGACGCTTGGCGAAGAAAGTGGTGAGAAATTCGTGGTTCATGGAGCTGGATCATCTGAATTGGTCTTATTTTGTGAGGATTTGGAGAGAGTGAGAATTTGGGGTTTGTGTTGCAACCGGGGGTTTGGGGGTGCGTATCTTTGGGTGAGGCCCATTCGGGTCTGAACTGATGAGCGTTGAGCCGGTCTGTTTGAACGGTGCGAATCAGGGATTGAACGAAGACATTCAGGATGGTTGTTGGACTCGGGGCACTTGTGCGTGCGCTGTTTGCTGATGGCTTGTATGGGTTTGTCCTTCGAAGGAAGGGCGGATTGGTTCATCCGACTCCGGGTGGGTAGGACTTCTCGGAGCATTCCTGTGGCGCTTGACGCGTGTGTGCGGTTTCTTAAGTGTCGCGTCATGGGAGGTATATCTGAGCGGGCGAGTGCCGCCTGGGGAGAGACGGCACCCTGCTCAGAATTGAGCGGCTGGTTGGATGACCGCCGACTCTCTGGCCGGGTTGAGAATGTCCCCCTCAACCCGGCCTTCTTTGTTTTTACTCGGAGCTGATGGCGTAGGGTTGGGGCATGAGCGATCGGCTCTTCTATCGCAAGCGGCATCGGGTGCGGGGCTCGGATGAGTTCAGCGCGGTGTTTGATTTCAAGGTGCGCAAATCTCGCGGTCCCATCACGGTGTTCGTGATGCCCAACGGACTTTCGGAGCATCGGTTGGGGTTATCGATCGGAAGGCGGGTTGGGAATGCGGTTGTGCGTGGTCGTGTCAAGCGGATGATCCGTGAGGCGTTCCGGCACGAACGCAGTGAGCTTCCATTGGCTGCGGATGGGACGGGGTATGACATTGTGGTCACGGCGAGGGCACACGAGGCTGCAGGTCTTGAGCAGTGGCGCGAGTGGTTTACTGGAGCGACCAAGTCGGCGATTCGGGTGGTTGAGAAGCGGGTGGATGATGTGCAATAAGGCGGGGTGTCAAGAGGACGCGGTTCCGATGGGGATCGCGGCTACGCGTCTTGTCGAGAGTCCACTCGGATTGTTCGGTCGGATTGGGAATCTGCCGTTTGTGGGATTGATCAGGGTGTATCGCGTGGTGCTGTCTCCGCTGATTGGCGGGCAGTGTCGATTTGAGCCGACTTGTAGTCTCTATGCGTTGGAGGCGTATCGGCTCCATGGACCCATCGCGGGTACGCGGATGACGGTGGGGCGGATCTGTCGCTGTCATCCGTGGAACAAAGGTGGGTTTGATCCGGTGAAGATCCCGGATGGGGCGTGTATTGTTCGTGAAGATGGTGTTCAGGATGAGCACCGGTTGGCAGATGAAGCGCGGCAGGAAGGTGAAAGCGATGGGCAGACTCCCAGCAGCACAGAGGCGTGAACAGTTGTTGGATGTCGCCGCGGAGCTGTTTGCGACGCGTGGATACGCGGGCGCGACGACGGCTCAGATCGCGAAGGAGGCGGGGGTCACCGAGCCGATTATCTACAGGCACTTTAAGAGCAAGCGTGATCTGTTTGTCGCGCTGATCGAGCGGACTGGGAAGCAGACACTTGAGCAGTGGCAAGCCGACCTGGGGAGGTCGGAGAATCCGGCGATCCGATTGGCGCGGTTGCTCGGCGAGAATCCGATGGTGTCGGGAGAGGGGCGCGTTGGGTATCGCGTGATGCTCCAATCGGTGTCGGAGATCGATGACGAGCTGATCCACGATGCGGTGTCGAAACACATGGCGGCGCTGCACGCGTTTATCACCAAAGAGATCGTGCGTGCTCAGGAGCACAAGCAGGTCGATGACCGGTTTAGCGCTGAGGTCTTGGGATGGGTGCTGGTCAACATCGGTATGGGCTACGGCGTACTTGAGGCGATGGGGGTCCCTGGGCACGGACGCGACAGCGAGGGGATGTCGGTGCGCGAGGTGCTGGCGCGGGTGCTGGTGAGTCCGGCGATGAAGCGCGGCGGGGACTGAATCCAGTTTCAGTTTATTTGAGATTTAGAGCTTGTTTGAGATCGGCGCGGTCGCGGAGATGGCGCTGGTGGATTGTGTCAGCAGTCCGAGCATGGATTCGACCTGTTTTTGCTGGGTGAGCATGGTCTGGATGGTTGCTTGCTCAAGGATCTGGGCGCGGACGAGGTTGGCGGTTTCTTTCGCGTAGTCCGCGTCCTCGATGAGCGAGAGCGCGTCCTCTGTATTGGTGAGCTCGGAGAGCAGCGCGTTTGTTTCGGATTCGATCGCGTTGATCCGGTTCCCGATCGCGCCGCGTCGTCCTGCGATGGTCGCGACGGCTTGCTTGGCGAGGTCTTGGGCGGCTTCGGGGTTTGTGCTCAGGAGATCGGGGAGGTCGGCGAGTGAATTCTCGACCAATTCCAGCTCTCCGGTTTCGGCGTTGGTTTGCTCGACGAAGACGGATCCGATGTCGGATGCGGAGAATCCGGTGAGGAGGGTGTTGTCTTGGTAGGTGGAGGTGTTGTAGATGTGGTTGATCGCGGTGATGATCGATTGCGCTTCGTCGATCGTGAGGTCTTGTTCCTGCTGGGTCAGCGCGCCGGTGTTGGCGGCTTCGACTGTGACAGCATCGAGTTTGATGACGAGATCGGAGAGGACGGAGAGGGCGCCTTCCTGTGCGCCGAGGAACGAGGTCTCGCGCTCGAAGGCGGTGAGTCTGCGATCGATCGAGAGTTTGGATGCGTGGAGCTTGTTGGACGCGATGAGACCTGAGGGGTCGTCGGAGGCGCGGTTGATTTGCTTGCCTGTGGAGAGGCGTTCGAGGGATTGGTTGATATCGGCTTGGTGCTGACCGAGTTTGGAGATCCCGAACGAGATGTTCGAGAGACTGAGGGATGATGTGCCGTAGATGGGCATGGGGTGGATATCGGGCTGTTTTGGGGGGTGGTTCAGTGAAGACGGGAAGAAGTTGGTGGGAAGGGAGTTATGATTGAGGACTGGAGGCGTGTATGGCTGGAGATGACTGGGATTTGGGTGAGGGGCTTGATCCAGAGGGGCCGAGCGGGGCGGATCTGGATCGGTTCGGGGATGAGCTGATGCGTTGCAAGCGGTGCGGGGCGCAGATGTACGATCAGGCTTCGGTGTGTCCGGAGTGCGGCGAGATCGTGGAGGAGGGGGAGAAGACGCTGTCTGTTTGGGTGATTCTTGGTGTTTTGGGGTTGATTGTGCTGATGCTGGGGTTTGTGTTGTAGGGGTCAAGTCACGCAATCTTGGGGCGATGGCATCCAGAAGTTCGTTTGCGGCGTATAGAGTGCGGGGATACGCTGTGAAATGGCGGCTCGGCTGAAGGCCGGGTCGTTGCTCACAGCGCTCGTAGGCGGGCTACTTTCTAGTTGGAGTGCAGGTATGCGCAGCGATCGTGTTGATGTGATGAGCCGCGGCTCGGGCCGTGATGGGGCGGGATTCAGTCTGGTAGAGATGTTGCTGGTGATCGCGGTGATTGCGCTGCTGATTGCGATGTTGATGCCGGCGCTTTCGGGTGCTCGTCAGACGGCTATCCGCGTGAAATCTCAATCGATGATGGCGGATCTGAGCAACGCGGCGCAGCGATTTGGTAATGACAATAACGGGCGGAATCCGGGCTACTTCTCCGAGACCTTGATGGGTCACAGCGACAACAACGCGATCGGGATGTCGGCGATGGAGAACGCGATGCTCGAGCTCGGAGGTACGCGAGCGGTGCTTGGTTCAGCGATGGACGACAACATGCCGGGCGTGAATCCTGAGGCGGGGATTATTCAGATTGGTCCATCGGCAGACGAAGAGAATCAGGTGATTGTGAACTTGAATCTGATCGGCGCCGAAGGTGCGTATTATGTCCCTGAGCAGCAGTTCTTCCGGCCGTTGATTCATGACGGGACTGGGAATGCTCAGCAGAACGGCAGTCCTTCTGATGAGAGTCAGGAGTTGATGCCTGATGTGCTGGATGCTTGGGGGAATCCGATGCTGGTATGGTCGCAGGATCCAGGAGCGCCGAGCTCACTGCTGCTGAGCAGCGATGCAGATGAGGTCTACACTCAGATCGCGCGCGTAAGTAGCGATGGTGACGGCAATCCGGGCGATACAACCGGTCCGGCATGGTTCTATCTTGAGAGCAACTCGGCGTTTCTTGAAGCGCCGGCGTTTGGTTCAGCAGGCATCGATATGAGTGCAGATCCGACAACGGGCAGCGCGAGCGTCATCGGCGCGGCGGTTGCTGATCTTGATCGGATCCGGACGCTTGCGTCGGTGCTGGCTTCTTCGAACTCGTATCAGCTTGATCCGGGCGTGGACGGGCTTGTAAACGCGAACTACGAGGAAGTTTTCCCTTCCAGGGCACGCGGTCGATTTTTGGTGCAATCCGCGGGCACCGATGGGATTTACATGAGTAGTACCGATCCGGGTTGGAGCGAAAACGCAAACACAAGCAGTGCGTATCACATTGATTTCGGCAACTCCTACATGGATCAGAACAATGTCCGTTACACAGATGTCAACGGTGCATTCACGAACATTGATTTGTTTGAGCCGTTTGATGATCTGATGTTCGGGACGAAGTAAGGATTGATTTACGATATTCGGAGACGGCTCGGGCGTTGGTCCGGGCCGTTTTTGCGTGTACTGAGGGGGACAGAATGGGGTTTGAGGCGACTGTGGTGGGGTCTTGGGGTGGTTTGTGGGGTCGATCTCGGATACTGTGGGTCTATGACACAGATGCAACAGTTTGACGGGACGGAACATATCACGATGTATCATGAGCCGGAGCGGACGAGTATCGCGGCAATACTGGGGCTTGTGTGCTCCTGTATCGGGTGCTGCTTCGGCGTGACGGCGATCATTGGGATTTTCCTCTCGATCTTTGGGATCATTGGGATCTCGCGCTCCAAAGGACGCGTCGGCGGGATGGGCTTTGCGATTGCGGGTCTGCTCGTTGGTCTGCTCATGGCAGCGCTGTGGGCAGGGATCCTTGGCATGA